>NZ_JBEOVM010000003.1:0-52164 GCF_040295505.1 Streptomyces sp. NPDC002790
GCGGGGCGCGCGCCCTCCACCCGCCGCCCGCCCCCCCCCACGCCCCGCCCGGCCCCCTCCCGGGCGCGGTGGCCGGGGCCGGGTCCTCCTCGACAACTGGGTGGGGACGAGCACGGTGCCGTCCCGAACTCTCTATCCGCACCAGTGGAGTTGGGACTCGGCGTTCATCGCGATCGGCCTGCGGCACCTGTCCGCGCGCCGGGCGCAGCGCGAGCTGGAGTCGCTGCTCGGGGCACAGTGGGGCGACGGACGGGTCCCGCACATCGTGTTCAACGCGGCGGTGCCGAACGGGGCGTACTTCCCGAGCCCCGACTTCTGGCGCTCGTCCACGGCGGGCGCCGGGGTGGACGCGCCCCTCTCGCCCGAGACGTCGGGCATCGTCCAGCCACCCGTACACGCACTCGCCGCCTGGCTGGTGCACCGGGCCGACCCCGCCGAGTCGCGGCGTCGCGGCTTCCTGCCCCGGGTGTATCCGCGCCTCGTGGCCTGGCACCGCTACCTCCTCGACCGGCGCGACCTGGGTGGCGGTGGCCTCGCTGCGATCGTGCACCCGTGGGAGCCCGGCATGGACAACAGCCCTTGCTGGGACGCCCCGTTGGCCCGCGTAACCCCGGCGGACCCCGGCAGCTACCGGCGCGCCGACCTCGACCACGGCCACCCGGCGGACCGACCGACCGACCTCGACTATGGACGCTATGTGCGGCTCGCCGTCGACTACCGCGACGCGGGGTACGACGACCGTACGGCCGCGCACCCGTTCCGGCTCGAGGACCCGTGCGTGAACGCCCTGTTGATCGCAAGCGAGTTGGCGCTCGCCGAGATCGCGGGGTGCCTGGGCGTCGACGCGGCGGCCCACGAGGCGCGGGCCGCGCAGCTCACCGACGCGCTGGTGACACGTCTGTGGGACGACGAGGCGGGTCTTTTCCGGGCCCGCGACCTCGTCGACGACACATTTGTGCCGGCCCGCAGCGTGGCGGGACTCGTCCCGCTGCTCGCCCCCGGTCTGCCCGAAGCGGTCGTGGACCGTCTGGTGTCGACGCTGGACGGCCCTGCCTTCCACACCGGCTCCACGGCCCTCGTGCCGAGTTACGACCTGACGGGCCCAGCCTTCGACCCGACCCGGTACTGGCGGGGCCCGGCCTGGTTCAACACCGCGTGGCTCATCGAGCGCGGGCTGCGCACCCAGGGCCGGCACCCGCACGCCGACCGGATCCGCGCCGCGTTCCTCGACACGGCGGGCACCTCCGGCTTCGCGGAGTACGTCGATCCGACCACGGGCGCGGCGCGCGGCGCCCGCTCGTTCTCGTGGACGGCGGCGCTCGCCCTCGACCTGCTGAACTCCGAGGAGGCAGCCCGATGAGCGGTGCCGCTCCCCGCACTCAACTCGTGCGCGACGCCACGTTCGCGCACCTCGACCCCGATGGGGGTGTCACGGGTACGCGCGGGGCCACGCCTGACGGGCTGTTCGTGCGCGACGCCCGGCACCTGAGCCGCTGGCAACTCACCGTCGACGGCAGCGCGCCCGTCGTCCTCTCCCCCACCGGGCCGGCCGGCGAGTGCGTACTCACTCCGGAAGGGACTCGCGACGCGCCGCCCGCGTACACCGTGTTCCGTCAACAGGCCGTCACAGCAGGCGAGTTCACGGACACCTTGCAGCTGGTCAGCAACAGCCCGGATCCGCTCGTCGCCGAGGTCGTCATCACCGCGGACGCCGACTTCGCCGACACCTTCGAACTGCGTGCGGACGAACGCAGCTACCCGAAGCCCGGTGCGGAACACACGGCTCACCGCACGGACACCGGCGTCGAGTTCGACTACCGCCGGGCCGACTGGCACGCGCGCACCGTCGTGTCCGCGGCGCCTGCACCCGATTCCGTACGCGGATACGGCCCGTACGAGCTGGTGTGGCGGCTGAGTCTGGCGCCGCACGGCCGGGCCGAGCTGCGGCTGAACGTCACGGCGCAGCCGCACGGCGGGCCGCAGCTCGCGGCGGACCGGGTTCGTGGCGGCGAGTATGAACTCACCGACGTATCAGGCGACTTGGGTCGTGCATGCGCCCAAGGCATTGCAGATCTGGACCTGTTGACGATCTCCGCTCCCGGCGTGGACGGCGAACCCGTCAGCATCCCGGCGGCCGGTGTGCCGTGGTTCCTCACCCTGTTCGGCCGGGACTCGCTGCTCACCTCGTACTTCATGCTCCCCTACCGTCCCGCCCTCGCGGTCGGCACGCTGAGCGCGCTCGCCGCGACGCAAGGGCGGGAGTACGACGCGTTCCGCGGCGAGCAGCCCGGCCGCATCGTGCACGAGACGCGACGCGGCGAACTCGCCCACTTCCGCCAGGTTCCGTACGGGCGTTACTACGGGACGATCGACGCGACGCCGCTGTTCCTGGTGCTGCTGCACGCCCACTGCGAGACGACGAAGGACACGGCGCTCGCCACCCGCCTGGAGGCGCACGCCCGCTCCGCCGTCGACTGGATGCTCGGCGACGGCGGCCTGCGCGAGCACGGATATCTCGTGTACGAGCCGGACCCGAACGGTCTCGTCAACCAGAACTGGAAGGACTCCGCCGGCGCCATCTGCTTCAAGGACGGCACCCAGGCGGAGGGCCCCATCGCCGTGTCCGAGGCACAGGGCTACGCGTACGACGCGCTGCGCCGCACCGCCCGCCTGGCCGCGGAGGTGTGGCAGGACGGCGCGTACGCACGGGAGTTGGACCGTCTGGCCGACGAGCTGCGGGCGCGCTTCACCCTCGACTTCTGGCTGGCCGGGGACGACTTCCCGGCACTCGCCCTCGACGGCGCGGGCCGCCCGGTCGACGCGCTCGCCTCGGACGCGGGACATCTGCTGTGGTCGGGCATCCTCGACAAGGACCGCGCGCGACGCGTGGGAGCGCGACTCCTCGAACCGGACTTCTTCTCCGGCTGGGCGATCCGCACGCTCGCCGCGGGTCAACGCCCCTACCACCCGCTGTCGTACCACCGCGGCAGCGCCTGGCCGCACGACAACGCCGTCATCGCGCTCGGCCTCGCCCGCTACGGGCTCGGCGACGAGCTGCGCCGGATGGCGTCCGGGCTGGTCGACGCGGCGGCCGGGCACGGGCACCGGCTCCCCGAGGTGCTCGGCGGCTACGAACGCACCGACGCCGCCCGCCCGGTCCCCTACCCGCACTCCTGCTCCCCGCAGGCGTGGGCGGCCGCGACACCGTGGGCGCTGCGCACCGCCCTTACCACGGTGGGTGATTGACGGCGGCCGGTTGAGGTGGGGCGCCGGGGCGGCAGTAGGGTGACGCTCGTGGCACCACGACCTCTGCATGAAATCGTCGAAGCGGGCTGGGCGAAGGCCCTCGAGCCCGTGGCCGGACAGATCTCCGCGATGGGGGAATTCCTCCGCGCGGAGATCGGCGCCGGGCGCACCTACCTCCCGGCGGGCGCCAACGTGTTGCGCGCCTTCCAGCAGCCGTTCGACGAGGTGCGGGTGTTGATCGTCGGGCAGGATCCGTATCCGACGCCGGGGCACGCCGTCGGTCTGTCGTTCTCGGTGGCCCCGGACGTACGGCCCCTGCCGCCCAGCCTCATCAACATCTACCGCGAGCTGAACGCGGACCTGGGCCTGCCGCAGCCCTCGAACGGGGACCTGACGCCGTGGGCGCGGCAGGGTGTGCTGCTCCTCAACAGGTCGCTCACCGTGGCCCCGCGCCGCCCGGCCTCGCACCGCGACAAGGGCTGGGAGCAGGTCACCGAGCAGGCGATCCGCGCCCTGGCCGCGCGCGGGACGCCGCTCGTGTCGATTCTGTGGGGCCGTGACGCGCGCAATCTGCGGCCGCTGCTCAGCGACTATCCGGCGGTCGAGTCCTCGCACCCCTCCCCCATGTCGGCGGACCGCGGCTTCTTCGGCTCCCGCCCGTTCAGCCGGGCCAACGACCTTCTCGAACGCCAGGGCGCGCAGCCCGTCGACTGGCGGCTGCCGTGACCAGGACCCCGGCCGAGTGGGTGCTCGGGGTGGACTCGGGCGGCTCGGGGCTCCGGGTCGCCCTCGCGCCGGCCGACGACATCGGGAGCGCGCTGACGACCGCTTCTTCCGTACCTGTACGTACGTCAGGGTCCGGCATCGACCCCGGGCACATGGTCGAGCAACTCGTGCCGCTGACCCGCGAGTTGCTGGGCCGGGCCGGTGATGTCGCGGTGTCCGCCACCGCGTTGGGGGCGGCCGGGATGGCGACGCTCGGCGACGGGCTGCGGGCCGAGCTGCCGGGGGCGCTCGCGCGTGAACTGGGCCTCGAACGGCTCGCGTTGGCCGCCGACGGAGTCACCGCGTACGCGGGTGCGCTCGGGCAGCGGCGCGGCGCGGTCGTCGCTGCGGGCACCGGGATGATCGCCCTCGGCACCGACCTCGGGAGCTGGCGGCGGGCCGACGGGTGGGGACACCTGCTCGGGGACCGCGGCGGCGGCGCGTGGATCGGACAGGCCGGGCTCGACGCCGCGATGCGCGCCTTCGACGGGCGGCGCGGCGGGAGCAAGGCGCTGCTCGCGCTCGCCGAGGAACGCTTCGGTCCCGCCATCGAACTGCCGGGCCGGATCTACCCGCGCACCGACCGACCGGCGGCGCTGGCCTCCTTCGCCCCCGACGTGGCGCGCTGCGCCGTCGACGACCCAGTCGCCGCCGACATCCTGCGCCGGGCCGCCGCCCATGTCGCCGAGGCCGCCGAGGCGGTCTGCCCGGCCGACGGCGGCGAGGTCGCCCTGACCGGTGGCCTTTTCAAGATGGGCGAGCCGCTGCTCGGCCCACTGCGGGACGAGCTGGCCGAGCAGCTCCCGCGGGCCACGGTCGTGACCGCCGCCGGCGACCCGCTGCACGGGGCTCTCGTGATCGCCTCCGCGCTCACCGCGGACGAACTCGGGCTGCCGCTCGACCGGCGCCTACTGAATGTGCCGTAATTCACTTCGAATACCCCGTCGAATATCCCGCACACCCCTCCGGACCAGGACACTTGCAGGATTCGTAACTGAAAGGACAATCTCGGACGGAAACCGCTCACCTGCACCCTGACCGAACAACGAACCCGGTCGAGCCAGTAGCATGCGGCGCCATGAGCACCCCCACTGGGCCCGCATCCGGCCTGCCCGTACGAATGCCGCGCCCCCGACAGTCCGGACGTCACCGTCGTCCGGAACCCGTGGCCGCCCCTGAGGGCGCGCCGTCTCTTGTGCTCGCGGTGCCCGGCACGCCCAGCGCCGCGACGCGCATGCTCGCCGACGAGGTCGTGAGCATCGCCCGTTCCGAGCTGCCCGGTCTGGACGCGCGGGTGGGCTTCGTGGAGGGTGAGCTCACCGACTTCCCGATCTCGGCGGAGTTCCCCTCGCTGGCGTCCGTGCTCGCGCACGCCGCGAAGGAGCGCACCGCCCGCTACGAGCAGGCGCTCGCGGCCGGTGTCGAGGCGCGGGAGCCGGCCGGGCCCGTCGGCGTCGTCGTGCCGCTGCTCGCAGGACCGGACAACGCCCAGCTGCGGCAGATCCGGCAGGCCATCGCCGACAGCCGGGTCGCCGCGGAGCTGACCGACGTACTCGGACCGCACCCGCTGCTCGCGGAGGCGCTGCACGTGCGGCTCTCGGAGGCCGGCCTGGCCCGCGCCGACCGCGCCCGCCTCTTCGCCGTGACCACGGCCGCGGACGGGATCATCCTCGCCTCCATAGGCGGCGAGGAAGCGGTGCAGGCCGCCGGGATCACCGGCATGCTGCTCGCCGCGCGGCTCGCTGTGCCGGTGATGGCCGCGGCGCTCGACGAGGAGGGGGCGGTCGCCGCCACCGCCGAGCAGCTGCGCGGTTCCGGTTCGCAGCAGCTGGCGCTCGCGCCGTATCTCGTCGGTCCGGAGCTCGATCCGTCCGTGCTTGAGGCTGCCGCCAAGGATGCGGGGTGTGCTGTGGCGGAGCCGCTGGGGGCGTATCCGGCGATGGGCAAGCTCGCGCTCGCCCAGTACGCGGCGGCGCTGGGGATCACGCCCCAGCCGGTTGCCTCCGGCGGCTGAGCGGTTGGGGGTCGGGGCTCGGGGCGGTGTCCCGGGCCCCGTTTTTGTGTTGGTTGCGGCGGATGTTGATTGTCCTCAATCGCCGGACGGGCTTGATTGCCGGACGGACTTGATTTGGCGGACGGGGGTGGTGCGTGGCGGTTGGCGTCGGTTGATGAGTCTTGACGACGCCCTCGTGACGGAACAGCTGGCTTACTACCGGGCGCGGGCGCCCGAGTACGACCGGGCCTATGCGGAACGGGCGGACCTGCGCGAGTTGTTGGGGGCCAGTGCCGAGTGGCCGGTCGGCGGGGACGTGCTGGAGCTGGCCTGTGGGACGGGGCAGTGGACCGCGCTGTTCGCGCCGCGGGCCACGTCCGTGACGGCCGTCGACGCGTCGGAGGAAGTGCTCGCGATCGCACGGGAGCGGGTCCACGCGCCCAACGTCCGCTTCGAGCGCGCCGATCTGTTCGACTGGCGGCCCTCGCGGCGCTACGACACCGTGTTCTTCGGTTTCTGGCTGTCGCACGTGCCACCGGCCCGGATGCCGGGGTTCTGGAACACCGTCGCCGCCTCGCTCGCGCCGGGCGGCAAGGTCGTCTTCGTCGACGACGGGCTGCCCATGGCCACGGACGAGGAGCTGTTGACGGGCGAGGCCTCCCCGGCGGCGGTGCGCGAACTCGACGACGGCAGCCGGTACCGCATCGTGAAGATCTGCCACGAGACCGAGGCGCTGACCGCGGACCTGGCCGCCCTCGGTTGGGCGGCGGAGGTCCGTCCCGCGGCTCGGAACTACCTGGTCGGCATGGCCGAGCCGGTGGTCTAGCCGAACACCACGCAGGACGGGGCCGGGACGGGCGCGCTGCCGCCCCGTACCGGGACCCCGGACTCCCGGTCGACCGTGAACCATGTGACGTCGCCCGAGCGCTCGTTCGCGGCGTAGAGGAAGCGGCCCGACGGGTCGAGGGCCAGGTCGCGGGGCCAGTTTCCGCCGCAGGGCACGGTGCCGTGGAGGGTCGGCCGCTCGCCGCTCGGGTCGAGGGCGAAGAGGGAGATCAGGTCGGCGCCGCGCGTCGCCGTCCACAGGAAGCGGCCGTCGGGGGCGACGACGAGCGCCGAGGGGTACGCGTCGTCGGCCGGCGCACCCGTCAGGACCGGGATCTCCGTGAGCGGCTTGAGGGCGCCGTCCGCGGCGTTCCAGGCGCAGACGGTCAGCGTGGGGGCGAGTTCGTTGAGGACGTACACGTAGTCGCCCGACGGGTGGAAGGCCAGGTGGCGGGGGCCGGAGCCGGGGCGCATGGCCGTTTCCTGGTGCGGCAGGAGGCCGCTGCCGTCGGGGTTCTTCGTGTACGTGCGCACCGAGTCCGTGCCCAGGTCGACCGCAAGGGCGAAGGCGCCTGTCGGGTCCGGCAGGATCTGGTGGGCGTGCGGGAACTGCTGGCGCTGTGGGTGCGGGCCCGAGCCCGTGTGCCGGTGGACCTCGGCCGCGGCCTCGACCGGGATGCCGTCGCCGCGCAACGGGACCGAACTGACGCTGCCGGAACCGTAGTTGGCTGTCAGGACCAGCCCGCCCCACACCGACAGATGGGTGGGGCCCTCGCCGTTCACCGGCACCAGCGGCGCGGCGAGCGCGAGCGGCGCCGAGTCCGTGCGGAACGCGGCCACCGCCCCGTCGACCGTCTCGCTCACCGCGTACAACAGGCCGCCACGGACCGTCAGATACGAGGGGTCGGGCAGCTCGTCCGTGGCGTCGAGGAGCGTGAGCGAGCCGTCCTTCGGGTCGGCCGCCGCGGTCACGATGCCGCGCCCGCCGGCCGCCGTGAACGATCCGATGTACGCCCGCCCTGCCTGACTCCCGGTCACTGCGTCCCCTTTCGGCGTGCGGGCCCGGCGCCCGTGCCGCCGACGGTAGCAGCGCAGGAGGTCAGAGCAGGTCCCGCCAGGAACTCGCGGGTCGTTGTGTGCGCGGGTCCTCGCCGCGGGCGCGGGTGTGGGCGTCGGGGTGGTGGACGTAGGCGGGGGTGCTCGGTTCGTCGTCGTACGTGCGGTGGAAGACCGGGGTCGTCGAGCCGGAGAGCGGCGGGACGATCCAGGACCAGTCGGCGCCGACGGCGCGGCCTCGGGACTCCTCGCGGGCGACGTGGGTGAGGAAGCGCCGGGACTCGGTGTGGTGGTCGGCCATCGTGACGCCCGCGCTGTCGAAGGAGTGCAGGACGGAGCGGTTCAGCTCGACGAGTGCGCGGTCCTTCCAGAGCGAACGGTCGCTGGTGGTGTCGAGGCCGAGGCGGTCGGCGAGGTAGGGCAGCAGGTTGTAGCGGTCGGTGTCGGCGAGGTTGCGGGCGCCGATCTCCGTGCCCATGTACCAGCCGTTGAAGGGCGCGGCGCCGTAGCAGACGCCGCCGATCTCCAGGCACATGTTGGCGAGCGCGGGGACCGCGTACCAGCGCAGGCCCAGGCTCGACCACCAGTCGAATTCCGGGTGTTCCAGGGGCACTTCGAGGACCGCGTCGGCGGGGAGGTCGAAGCAGCGGGGCTGCTCGCGCGCGTCGGCCTGGACGAGCAGCGGCAGTACGTCGAAGGGGCTGCCGTCGCCGCCTCGCCAGCCCAGGCGGCGGGCGTACGCGGTGAGTCCGGTGCCGCGCGGGTCTCCGACCACGTGGCCGTCGCGCTGGATGTATCCGGCGTAGCGGATGAGTTGGTCGTTCCAGATGCGGGGTCCTGGGTGGTCAGGACGGTCGGGGGCGAAGACCGTGATGAGCGGGCGGATGCGGCCGCCGGGGGCCGCCTCGCGCAGATGGTCGGCGCAGGCTTCGGCGATCTCCTCGGCGGTGCTGAGGTGCCGCAGGTCGCGTACGCGCAGGGACTGCCAGTAGAGGCGGCCTATGCAGCGGTTGGCGTTGCGCCAGGCGACGCGGGCGCCGAAGACGAGTTCCTGCGGGGTGTGGGTGTACGTGCCCGTGGTCGCGAGTTCCGCGTCGACCTCGGCGAGGCGGGTGGCCGGGTCGCCGAGGCCCTCCTCCGCGTGGTGCTGGCGGACGAACGCGGTTGCGGCGTACGCGACTTCGCCGGTTTCGCGGGGGGTGGCGGGCTTGGGGCGGGCGCCGTCGGAGGTGACCGGGCAGCGGTCGTGGCGGGGCGGTTCGGCGGTGTGCCGGTTCGCGGCGAGGGCCAGCCAGCCGGCGGCGTCCGCCGGGTCTGGCGCGGTCATCGCACCCCTCGCGTAAGTCGCGTTCGTCGCGTCCTCTGCGGCTCGTGTTCCGTTTCGGCGCAGGTTGCTACGCATGGTGCACCCCCAGCGGCTGGTCGTCGGCGCGCGGCCCGCTCCCGCACGGGTGTGCGCCCTGGACGTTCGATGGCGCGGGGTCTACCCGTCGGGCGAACTGATCCACCCTGTATGTGCCCCGGACACCTGCCTCAAACGGTGAGCCGGTGTCCACGCCGCTGCGAGACAACCACAAGTCCGCGCCGCTGGGCGGCTGGTTACGCCCCCGCGGAGGGCGCAGGGAACTGCGCCGGGGGCGCGCGCATCCGCCTGCGCGCCGCTGTCCCGTGCCGGGGCCGCATGTCTGGCCCACCCCGCCCCTTCCCGAAAGTCCTGCCGGGCGGGCCTGCTCAAACGCCGCAGGGGCTTGATGCTCAAGCCCCTGCGGCAAAATCAAGCCCCGCCGGCGATTGAGGCGCGGGGTCCGGGGCGGAGCCCCGTGGCGTGGGCTACGTGCCGCGGGCCCCGCGGAGGGGGACCGCCAACTCCACCAGCGCGCGCTCGATCGCGTGCAGGTGGGACAGGACCGGATGCTCCGCGTCCGCGATCCGCGGCGCCTCGACCACCACGCGAGCACACGGCGCCCCCGCCACAAGCACCTCTACCGCCCCCTCCACCCGCTGACACGCCGCCGCGAGCCGCCCATCGTGCGACGCCTCCGGATCCGCGGCGACGGACGCGAGCCCGCGCACCTCACGCGCACAGTCGTCGAGCAGCGCGAGTATGTGCCGGGCCCGCCCCTTGCGGCCCTTCACGGGACTCAGCGGATGCACGAGCGGCGACAGCGACAGACGTACCCGCCCGAGAATGTGCTCGAGCTCCGCGACGCGCGACGCCGGATCGGCGCCCACGTCACCACCCAGCCGCGCCGCCGCCTCGGCAGTACACGCGTGCACGCACCGCAGGGCCCGCTCGACCCACGCCTCGGTGACGGAGTGCGTGGTCACGGGCAGCAGGAGCAGCACCGCGAGCACGGCGCCGAGCGAACCGACCGCCGTCTCCCCCACCCGGAGGGCCAGCAGCGCCGGGTCGAGTACGCCGAGGAGCCCGTACAGCATGCTCGCCATCACGGTGACCGCGAGCATCATCCACGTGTACGAGACGTGGGCGGTGTAGAAGATCCCGAAGACGCTGACCGCGACGATCACGGCGGCGGCCACCGCGTGGTCGTGCAGCGGGACGGCGACCAGGAAGCCGAGGACGATGCCGAGCGCCGTCCCCAGGAACCGCCGGAAGCCCCGCACCACCGTCTCCCCGCGCGACGTCGTCGCCACGAACACCCACCACGTGGCGCCCACGGCCCAGTACCACCGCTGGTCGGAGAGCAACTGCCCGATGCCGAGCGCGAATCCCGCCCCCACGGTCGCCTGCACGGCCTGCCTCGTCGTGATCCGCGCGAGCCCCGTGCCCCCGGTCGGCGCGGGCACGCCGACGGGAGCCGGGAGCCGCCGCTCGTAGCACCACACCCCGAACCGGACGACCGCCGCCGCGCCGAGCGACATCAGCACCGCGACGTACAGCTCGGGCAGTTGCCGCGGCACGGTGTGCAGGAACTGGGCGGCGAAGAAGGTCATGAACGCGAAGACGCCGAGCGAGTGCCCGCGCGGCCCCCACCGCCGCGCGTACACGCCCGCGCCGACCACGGCGAGGAAGGCGAGGTCGCGCGCGAGGGGTACGTCATGGAGCACGGCCGCGAGCGCGAGCACCGGCAGCCCGACCAGCGGCAGCAACGCCGTCGTCACCGCCTGCCCGCGCACCGTCGCGTCGGTCACCGTGAACAGCGCGAGCAGCGCGGCGAGGCCGCCCGTGATCGCGCCCGTCAGCGACTGCCCGACCGCGCCGCACAGTGCGACGGCGAGCCCGATCCCCAGCACGGCCCGCGCCGCGAACCGCAGCCGCATCCGCCCCGGATCCGCCACCACGAACGCCCTCTTCAGCAAAGTGCCCCGCCCCTTCGATCGGTCGACCTGCGCACGCATGAGAAAGGCGCCGCGGAGATCCCTCGGGATCCGCAGCGCCATCGACACGCACATCTCAGCACCTGAGGGGCCGATGGTTCAAGAGAGGTCGAATTCACTGATCCATCGGCCCACCAGAGGCGCCGGTCGGCCAGCCACTACCGAGCCATCGGCTCACCGCAGGGGCCGTGGGGCAGGGCGGTGGTGTCTCCGGTCCGGCGGACGACGACGTCGGGGCGCGATGCGACATCATCACGACGTGCGGGGCACCCTCGACCTCGTGGTGCACCCCGCGATTGAGCCCGCGATGCGCAACGTGTGTGAAGTGACGGTGAAGCGGGTTTCGGCCGCTCGGGACGGGCAACATGCCGCCCGTGACTCACCCCAGCGACGGCATTGGGAACAATGCCCCATACGGATCCAGCCCGAACAGGCCCCCATATAGGGGCCCTTATCCCGCACAAGGCGGAGACACCGACCCCATGCACGGCGGCCCCGGCGCCCCGTACGACGGTGGTCCCCGCGCCCCGATGCACGGCGACCAACGCGCCCCGTACGTCGGGCCCCCGCAGCCCGCCTACCGACAGGGCCCGGACGCGCCGTACGAACCCGTCCCGCACACCGGTTACGGCCAGAACTCCGGGTTCACCGCGTCCGGCCGCCCGGTGCGCAACCGCAGCGGACGTGGCGCGGACCGTCTCGCGCTGATCGTGCACACTCTCGCCGACATCGCCGCGGTCTTCCTCGGCCTCTGGATCCTGCTGTACCTGCTCGACGCGAACCAGTCGAACGTGTTCGTCGAGTTCGTGCACGGCATGGCCGACTGGCTGTCCGGCTGGTCGCAGGACATCTTCACCATGGACACCGAGGGGCTGCGCGTCCTCTTCAACAACGCACTGCCCGCGGTGATCTATCTCGTGGTGGGCCACGGCGTCGCCGCCTGGATCCGCCGCCTCTGAGTCGCTCGTCGGCCTGGCTTCGGGGCGGCCCCCAACGCCCTGGAGACTCCGCCGACGGGCCTCTTTCGATCACACCCTGCCGCACACCTTGACGCACGCGGGCACCCGGCGGGACGCTCGGCTCACCTTGAACCCGACGTCAACTCCGACGTCCACAGCGAGAGGCGCGCCGATGACGCAGGTCTGGACGGTCCGCGGCCCGATCGACGCCGACCGACTCGGGAACGTACTCGTCCACGAGCACGTCGTCATCGTCGGCGAGGAGTTCCGGCAGAACTACGCGCAGTGGGACGAGCAGGCCGTCGTCGACGACGCCGTCGCCCAGCTGAACGAGCTCAAGGGGCTCGGCATCGACACGATCCTCGACCCGACGGTGCTCGGCCTCGGCCGGTACATCCCCCGCGTCCAGAAGATCGCCGCGCGCACGGACCTCAACATCGTCCCCGCGACCGGTCTCTACACGTACGACGACCTGCCGTTCCAGTTCCATTACAACGGCCCCGGCACCTTGTTCGGCGGCCCCGAGCCGCTCGTCGACCTCTTCGTGAAGGATCTGACCCAGGGCATCGCGGACACCGGTGTGCGCGCCGCGTTCCTCAAGTGCGCCATCGAGGAACAGGGCCTCACCCCCGGCGTCGAGCGGGCCATGCGGGCGGTCGGCCGGGCGTCGGTGGACACCGGGGCGCCGATCACCGTGCACACCCACGCGGCTTCGGAGTCGGGGCTCGTCGCGCAGCGCGTGCTGGCGGAGGAGGGCGTCGATCTGGCGCGCGTCGTCATCGGCCACTCCGGCGACTCCGCCGACCTCGACTATCTGACGCGGCTCGCCGACGCCGGCTCGTACCTCGGCATGGACCGGTTCGGGCTCGACACACCACTGACCACCGAGCAGCGCGTCGACACCATCGTCCAGCTCGTACGCCGCGGTTACACGGACCGGATCACGATCTCGCACGACGCCGCGTGTGTCATCGACTGGTTCGGTGACATCGACCGCGCCGAGGTCGCCCCGCACTGGAACTACCGGCACATCAGCGAGGACGTGCTGCCCGCCCTCGCCGGCAAGGGTGTCTCCAAGGACGACATCGACACGATCCTGCGGGTCAATCCCCGGCGGTACCTGGAGGGCTGACCGCGCCTCCCCCGTGTTCTACGCGGCGCAGCACCTCGGCGTGCAGGGCGGCCAGGCCCTCGGTCGGCAGCGGTGCCGGGCTGCCGGTGAGGGTGTACCACTCGTCGGCGCCGGTGTACTGGACGGCGATCCGGGCCCGGTCCCCGGTCTCCCCGATCGTGGCGACGGTGAGGTCTCCGGTGACCACGCCGACCTCGTCGGTCATGGCGCCCCCGGGCCCCGCCTTCACGTCGTCCTGAAGCCGTTCCCCGCTCACGCCGAACACGTCCCCAGCATCGTCGTCAGCTCCTTCTTCTCGGCGTCGGTGACGGTCAGTTCGTACGTCGACTTCACCGACACCCAGGAACGGGCGTACGTGCACCAGTAGTCCTTGGCATCCGGCCGCCACTCGTCGGGGCCCTGGTCGCCCTTGGAGCGGTTCGAGTGGGCGGACACCGACAGGAGTTGGGGGTGCTTCAGGTCGTTGGCGAACGACTTGCGCTGCTCCTGCGTCCACTGGTCGGCGCCGGAACGCCAGGCGTTGGCGAGCGGCACGGTGTGGTCGATGTCGAGGTCCCCGGAGTCCGTGAACTTCTCGCCGTCGTACACGCTCACCCAATTCCCGGAGACCGCGCGGCACTCGTCGTCCGTCTTCACGTCCTTGCCGTCGCGCTCGAGGACCGCCTCGCGGGTCGAGCAGCTGTCGCCCTGCTCCATCCAGTGCGGGAACTTCTCGCGGCTGTAGCCGGACATGGAACCGTGGGGCGCCACCTTCAGTTCGGCCAGCTCACCGCGGGCCTCGTCCGCGCTCGGCACGCCGGGGAGGGTGCCCTCCTGCGCGGGGGCTCCGGTGGTCGCGCCCGCCGACGTCGAGGGCTCGGAGCCGTGCGCCGAGTCCTCGGACCCGCCGTCGCCCACCCCCTGGCATCCCGCGAGCAACAGCACCGCGAGCGCGGCCGGCGCCGCCGACCGCCCCAACCGCCCGAACCACGTACGTTCCCGAAACCCCATGCCCCGCAACTGCCTTCCGTCGACCGCTTCGAACACTCGAAGCGTACGGTGCGGTCGACGGGGCGTCAGGGACCGGGCGCGGCTCAGTGAGTCGGGGCCAGCAGCTTCAGCACCTCGTCCGTCGTGCCGGTCTCGCCGAGCCGCGGGAAGATCCGCTCGACGCTGCCGCGGTGTCCTTCCGGGTCGAGGTCGGTCATGGCGTCGGTGGCGAGGGTGACGTGGTAGCCGTGCTCGTGGGCGGCGCGGGCCGTGGACTCGACGCCGATGCTGGTGGCGACGCCGGTCAGGACGACCTGGGTGACACCACGGCGGCGCAGCTGAAGGTCGAGGTCGGTGCCGTAGAACGCCGACCAGTTCCGCTTCGTGACGGTGATGTCCTCGGGGTGCCCGGCGAGCGCGTCGGTGACCTCGTCCCACCCCTCGGGCATGGCACGGCCACCGCTGGGCGTCTCGGTGCGTCCGGGCGTCGCGTCGGAGCCGTCGGCGGCGAAGGTGACCCGGACGAGGACGACCGGGAGTCCTGCGGCGCGGAAGGCGTCGGCGAGGCGGGCGCTGCGGTCGACGACGTCGGACACGGTGTGCGGGGCGCCGGACACGCCCATGAGGCCCTTCTGGAGGTCGACGACGACGAGGGCGGACTTGGGGTCGAGCGTGGTGAGAGACACGTGGGATTCCTTACGGATGTGCGGAGTTGAATGGGTGGTGTGTGGTTCGGGGCGGGACTGAGCGGTCAGTCCCGGCCGATGCGGCGCAGTGCCCGGTCGGCCACGGTCACCAGGAGCAGCAGCACGGAGACGACGACCAGCATCCAGGCCAGCTCGTGCAGCCCTGCCGTGTTGGCGCCGCTCTTGAAGAACGCGGCGTTCGCGGCGGAGGCGAGCAGCGCGCCGAGGTAGCTGAACGTACGCAGCAGTCCGGCGGACGCGCCCGTGCGCTCCGGGTCGGCCTGGGCGTAGAGGGCGTTCTGGTTGGCGAGGCCGATGAGGCCCTGCGGGATGCCGAAGATCGCGCCGATGACGACGAGGAGCCAGATCGGGCTGCCGGAGTTGAGCCCCAACAGGGCTGCCACTCCGACGAGTTGGGCGAGGCCGCCGACGAACAGCTTGCCCCGTACCTGCGGGTGGCGTCCGGTGAGGACGGTGACACCGATGGCCATCAGGGACATCGGGAGCAGCAGCAGACCGGCCTGTTCGGGGCCGAGGCCGCGGCCGTCCTGGAGCCACTGGCTGTAGCCGTACAGGAACGCGTACGACGTGGTGTACGCGAGGAGTTGACGCGCGTACGTGGCGAGCAGCGGAGTGTTGCCGCTCAGTACGCGCAGGTCGATGAAGGGGTCGGCGGAGGCCAGTTCCCGGCGGACGAAGACCGCGCCCGCGACGGCGCCGATCACCGGCAGGTACCAGTGTGCGGTCCCCGGCGACGTGAGGAAGAGCATGAACGCGGTGAGCGACCCGGCGAACAGCAGCATCCCGGGCACGTCCGCCGAATTCGCGGCGTCCGCCTCGCGGCCGGCCCTCACCGACTTCGGCAGCCGCAGCGCGCCGAGCGCGAGACAGGCGAGCGACAGCGGCACGTTGATCGCGAAGATGAGGTGCCAGCCGCCGAGGCCGATGAGTACGCCGCCGAGGGTCGGGCCGATGACGGCGATGACCTGGTTGGACACCGACAGCGCGGCGAGGATGCCGCTGGGGCTCTTCATTCCGGTGCGCTCGGACTCCGTGCGCAGCAGATACATGGAGGCCGGGTACGCGGCGGAGGTGCCGAAGCCGAGGAGTACCCGGGAGACGATCAGCAGCCAGAAACTCGGGGCGAACACGCCGAGCAGGCCCGCGGCGCCGACGAGTGCGGTGCCGAGCAGATAGAGCCTGCGCGGCCCGAACGCGTCGACGAGCCGGCCGATCACCGGCTGGCCGACGGCTGTGGCGAGGTAGAGGGCGGAGACGAGCCAGGCCGTCTGGGAAGGTGGGACGCCGAAGGCGTGGCCGATCGGGACGAGCGCGACCGCGAGCATCGAGGAGTTGATCGGGTTCAGGATCGACCCGAGGATCATCGGCGGGACGAGGCGCCGGTCGAATCCGTCGGCCTCGCCGCGCTTGCGCAGGCCCCGCCCGCGCACGCCCCGCACGCGCTCGGCTATGCCACTCACGCCTGCGTCACCTCGTCGAGCAGCGCCATCGCCGTGATCACGGCGCGCAGCTGCTCCGCGCTGCCGCGCTCGGCGAGCTGCCCGGCGAGCCACTCCTGACGGGCCCGGCGCACACCCTGGCGGCGCTCGCGCCCCGCGTCGGTGAGCGCGACCACGCGACGGCGCCCGTCCTCGGGGTCCGGGCGGCGCTCGACGAGACCGCGCTCCTCCATGGCGATGACGTGCTTGGCCATGGACTGCGGCCGGACGGACTCGATGGCCGCGAGTTCACTGGCGGTCGAGGGCCCGTACTTGTCGAGCCGGGAGAGCACGGACGCCTGGGCGGGCGAGAGCTCGCCCTCCGGGTCCACGTCGAGCGCCATCAGCTTGCGGCGGAGCCGGCTGATGATCACCCACACCTCGTCGGTGGCGCGGGCCGCGAGCTCCTCGACCGCTGCGCTGTCGTCGTTCATGCCTCCACGATAGATCGACAGCCCAGGCTGTGCAACTTTGGCTGCACAGCCTGGGCTGTCGACTCGCGGCCCTCGGCCAGGGGACTCTCGACTCGCGGGCTCTCGACGCCGGTGGTTACCGGAAAGTAGGGTCGTGCGGATCGCACCACGCTCCCCCGCCCCAGGAGGCTCACTTGCGCCCCGCCCGCTCCTCCCACCTCCTCGCCGGACTACTGGCCGGCGCCGGGGCCGCCCACTTCCTGCTCCCGAAGCAGTTCGACGCCATCGTGCCGCGCCGGCTGCCCGGCTCCCCGCGCACCTGGACCTACGCCAGCGCGGTGGTGGAGCTGGCGCTCGCGGCGGGCGTCGCCGTGCCGCGAACCCGCTCCCGCTCCGCCACCGCGGCCGCCGCGTTCTTCGTCGCCGTCGTGCCGGCCAATGTGAAGATGGCCGCCGACTGGAAGGACCGCCCCGCGCCGATGCGCCGCGCCGTCCAAGCGCGGGTTCCGCTGCAGATCCCGCTGGTGCTGTGGGCACGCAAGGTGGCGCGCGACGCGTCCCGCTGAGGGGCGGGACGCGTCGGACAGTCATCCGCGGCTGAACACGGCGACCGTACGTCCGGGGACCGTGAAGGTTCCTGAACTCCGCGTGTACGACGCCGACTTCACCGCGTCGTCCGCGCCACCGGCCTGCACCGGATGCAGGCGGAATCCGGTCCCGGCGGCACCGTCGACCGTCTGCTTCTGCCGCTGCGGTGTCGCGTTGAACACGATCACCAGGTCGCCGAGCCGCATCGTGATGACGCCCGGTGTCTCGTCCTTGCCGGAGAGCGGGAAGGAGAGCGCCTTCTGGACCTCGGCCGCCGTCGAGAGCTGGAAGTCCGGATCGGTGGTGCGGATCTTCAGCAGGTCCTGGTACGCGGCGGAGGTCCCCTCCATCTCCGCGCAGCCCGGCACCTTCACCGACGCCAACAGGGGCTTCGCGTAAGGCCACTTGGGCTCGTTATCGGCGGCCATCGGCAGGCCGCGGCCGAAGCCGTTGCCCGCGCGGCAGTCCCAGTGGATCGCGTTGAACCAGTCGCCGCTGTCGAACGAGTTGCGGTCGAGGGACTTCGACCGCAGCAGGTCGGTGCCCGCCTGCGAGAGCGCCGGGCCCTGGGAGAGGGCCGCCGTCGCCATCGCGAGAACCTGCATCCGGGAGCGGTTCGCAGCGGTCGTCGTCGCGGGCAGCTTGTACGTCAACGTGTCGTACAGGGACTCGTTGTCGTGCGCGTCGGCGTAGGCGAGGGCGTCACCCGGGGCGTCCGCGTAGCCGGCGGGCGCGCCGTTGTAGTCGACGTCGGAGCCCTTGACCGTACGCCCTCCGGTGTCCGTGAACTTGTAGTCCGCCAGGCTCCCCGACAGACCCACCTTGATGAGGTCCTGGTAGTGCAGCAGCCGCACCTTCTGCTCGGCCGAAGTGCCGTTGTTCTTCGAGGAGTTGGGGTCGGTGTAGAGGCCGGACGCGAAGCCCTGCACACCCGGGTCCTCGTCGAACGGCGAGCCGCCGCGCACCGCGTCCCGCGCCCGGTCGGAGAACGTGGCGATGCCGGTGCCCGCCATGTTCTTCTGCGTGGCCTGCACGAAGCGGGCGTCGTCGGCGATCTCGCCGAAGTTCCAGCCCTCCCCGTAGAGGATGATCTTCTTGCCGTCGACGCCGTCCTTGGCGAGTGTCAGCGCGTCGAGGGCCTTGCGGACGGCCAGGATGTTGGCCTTCGGGTGGTGTCCCATCAGGTCGAAGCGGAAGCCGTCGACCTTGTACTCGCGCGCCCAGGTCACGATCGAGTCGACGACCAGCTTGCCCATCATCGTGTTCTCGGTCGCCGTGTTGGAGCAGCACGTGGAGTTCGCCACGGAGCCGTCGGCCATGAGCCGCTGGTAGTAGCCGGGCACGATCCTGTCCAGGACCGATGTCTTGTCCTGTCCCGCGGACGCCGTGTGGTTGTAGACGACGTCCATGACGACCCGCAGGCCGTCCTCGTTCAGGGACTTGACCATCTTGCGGAACTCGACGGTGCGCCCGGTGCCGTCCGGGTCGCTCGCGTAGGAGCCCTCGGGGACCGTGTAGTGGTACGGGTCGTAGCCCCAGTTGTAGGCGTCCTTGCCGGCTGCCTTGCCGACGCACTCCTGCTGCTGATCGCTGTCAGGTGCCGATGCCTTCAAGTCGCAGTCGGGCGTGGCCTGTTCGGATTTCTTCTCGGGGATCGTCGCGATGTCGAAGGCCGGCAGCAGGTGCACGTAGGAAGTGCCGGACTTCGCGAGGGCGCGCAGGTGCTTCGAGCCGTCGGTGCTCTTGTCGGTGAAGGCGTTGTACGTGCCTCGGTCCTTCGCCGGTGTCGTCTCGTCCTCGACCGAGAAGTCCCGGACGTGGAGTTCCTGGATCTGCGCGGCCTTCATGGGGACGGCCTTGGGCTTTGCCAGGCCCGACCAGCCCTTCGGGGCAAGGGACTTGTCGCCGAGGTCGACGACGAGGCTGCGCTCCGAGTTGGCCGTGAGGGCCACGGAGTACGGGTCGGTGACCTTGTTCGTGACGAGTTTCTGGACGCTGGGCGCCCACACCCGCACGGCGTACCGGTACTCCTTGCCGCGCCACGCGGCCGCGGACCCGGTCGCCGACCAGGTGCCGCTCGCGTCGTCGCGGCGCATGGGCACGGTCTTGCCGGCGAGTTCGAGGGACACCTCACGGGCGGTGGGCGCCCACACCGACAGGGTCACCTTGCCGTTCTTGAACACCGGGCCGAGGGACGCCTTCTGGGCGGCGTCCGCGTACGTGGCGTCGAGAACACCCGCCGTCTGCACGCCGGTCGCCGCGAGCAGTGCCCCGTTCGCCGCCCGTTGCGTGGCGATGAGCTGGCCGCGCAGCGCGTCACGCACCCGGTCGCGGTCGCGCGGGTCGACGGTGAACGCCGGGTAGTCCTTGAGGTGCGGGTACTTGGTTTTCTGTGCGTCGGTGAGGCCGCCGGGGTTCAGGCGCAGCCACTGCCCCTCGTCACTCAGGGCGCCGTCCTTCACCGTGACACCTCCCTCCGGCGCGTACACCAGTTGCTGGCTGGTGGCGGCGGTGGCCTTCACCTTCCAGACGACGGTGTCGGCGTCGATCCACTGCGCCTCGGCCTTCGACAGGTCGAGGTCCGCTCCCGAACCGGCGGACGGCAGGAGGTAGTTGGTGTCTCCTGAGTTGAGCCACGCCTCCTTGCCATATGTGGCGAAGTCGAGGGAGCGGTCGGTGGCGATGTCCTTCTCGTCGCCCTTGTGCAGGATGTAGCTCAGCGAGGTCGCACCGTCGGCGAGCGGCACCTCGAAGGTCACGCCGTACGCGTCCTTGCCGGTGGGTTGCAGCGGCTTCGACCAGTCGGTGGGGTTCGCGGCGCCGGTCCAGGTGTGCAGGCCCCAGCCCTCGTAGTCGCCGTCGGGGCGGTGCACGTGGATGACGGCCTTCTTGGCGTCCTGCGGCGGGTACACACCGTCGGGCCTGGTCGCGGACTGGCCGTCCTTGCCCTGCTCGACCCAGACCTCGCCGGTCTTCCCGAGGTCGACGGTGCGCTGCGGCCCGTCGACCGTGCCGGACTTCTCGATCGTGTACGGCACCGAACTCGCGCCGTCCGGCACCTTCACCCAGGCGAAGGCTCCGTAGGCGTCCCGGCCCACGAACTCCGCCGAGGTGTCACCGGACGTGAGGTGCCAGTCGTCGTAGTCGCCGTCGGCACGCTTGTAGTGGACGACGGCGTAGTCGCGGTCCACGGCCGTGGGCTTCTCGGGCGCGGGCGCCTGCCCCGCCGTCGTGTCGGCGAGGGCGCTCGCGGTGCGTCCGGCGCGGTCCACCACAACTGCCTTGTACCGCAGGGTCGTTCCGGCGGCCACATCCTCCGGGACACGCTGCGTGATCTTGTACGGGGCGTGGTCGACGGAGCCGAGCGTGCGCCACTTGCCGTCGCCCACCTGAGCCGCGAAGACGACGCCGGCCGAGGCCGTGGCGCCGGGGTCGGCGGAGAGGGTGACCGTGCCGGTGGCTCCGGCGGCGGGGGCCTTGAGGGACAGCGCGGGCTTCGCGGCCGGAGCCGGGAGCTTGCCATCGGCGCGCAGGACGAGCGAGGACAGGGCGGGCACGGTGACCTTCACCCGACCGTCGGACGCCTTGAGTGCGCCCGAACCCCCGTACAGGGCGCGGAACTTCGCGGACTCGACCGGCAGTTCGACCGTCTTCGCCTCGCTCGCGTTGTTCACGGCCACGACGTACTCGCGGTCGTCGTCGCCGGTGCGCGAGAAGGCGTACACGGAGTCCTTCGCGTACAGCTCCTTCTGGGCTCCGTCGGCGAGGGCCGGGTTGTCCTTGCGGAGCTTCGACAGTGCGGCGATGGACGTGAACAGCGGGTGCTTGGTGTCGTACGCGGCGTCGGCGTGCGTGCGATCGGTGCCGAGTTCGTCGTCGTCGAGGTAGTCGGCGGCCTTCGAGCCGAACATGGTCTGCCGGGCGTCCTTGTCGCCGCCCGCGCCGGTGAAGCCCTGCTCGTCGCCGTAGTAGACGACGGGGTTGCCGCGCGAGAGGAACATCAACTCGTTGGCGAGCTTGTCGCGTTGGAGGAGTTCCGTGTCGGAGGCCTTCGGGTTGTCGGCCTTCAGGAAGGTGCCGAAGCGGCCCATGTCGTGGTTGCCGAGGAACGTGACCTGCTCGTACGCGTTCGCCTTGTCGGTGGCGTACTTGTAGTCGTCGGCGAAGACCTTGGCGAGCTTGTCGGCGCTCGCGCCCTGCGAGGCGTAGGCGCGGGCCGCGTCCTGGAACGGGAAGTCGAGCGTCGCGTCGAGGCGGCCCTGGGTGACGTACGGGGAGGTCACGTCGGTGTCGGCCGAGTAGACCTCGCCGAACATGAAGAAGTCCTTGCGGCCGTGCGCGGCGGCGTACTTGTCGAGCGCCGTGGCCCACTGCGTCCAGAAGTCCATGTTCACGTGCTTGGTGGTGTCGATGCGGAAGCCGTCGACGGCGAAGTCACGCACCCACTTCTCGTAGATCTTCTCCATGCCGGAGACGACCTCGGGCCGTTCGGTCCACAGGTCGTCGAGGCCGGAGAAGTCGCCGTAGATCGTGGACTCGCCCTCCCAGGTGGAGTCGCCCCGGTTGTGGTACATCGTCGGGTCGTTCAGCCACGACGGCACCATCTCGCCCGTGTTCTTCGGCGTGTACGGGAAGGAGTCGGCGTCGACCTTCGCCCTCACACCCTTGCTGTCGTCGAAGGGGCGGCCCTTGGTGTCGAGGTACGGGTAGGCACCCTTGGACCGGTAGCCGTACTTCTTCTCGGCGTAGTCGACCGTGTCGGCGGTGTGGTTGGTGATGACGTCGAAGAAGACCTTCATGCCCTTGCCGTGGGCCTTGGAGATCAGCTTCTTGAGGTCGGCGTTGCTGCCGAAGTGCGGGTCGACCTGCGTGAAGTCGGTGATCCAGTAGCCGTGGTAGCCGGCCGAAGCGTCCTTGCCCTCGCCCTGCACGGGCTTGTTCTTGAAGATCGGGGCCAGCCATATCGAGGTCGTCCCGAGGTCCTTGATGTAGTCGAGCCGGTTCGTCAGGCCCTTGAGGTCGCCGCCCTGGTAGAAGCCCTTGTCCGTCGGGTCGTAGCCGGTCGCGAGGCGTGAACCGGTCAGGCCGCCCTTGTCGTTGCCGCTGTCACCGTTCGCGAAGCGGTCCGGAAGCACGAAGTAGTACTGCTCGCGGGTGAGGTCGTGGCGGTCCTGCTCGGCCGCGAGCTTCGCGTCGGAGGGCGGGGCCGCAGGCGCGGCGGCGCGGGCGGCCAGCGGCTGGGCGAGTGTGACGAGGAGGGCGGCGGCCGCGGTGTACGCGGCGGCGCGTCTGTGCGGTACGCGAAACGGACTGCGGCTCACGTCGGGAACTCCTCGCGGGATGCGGTGTGTTGGGGCGGACCGGCCGCGCGCGTGGGGAGGTCGGGCCGGTCCGCCGCGTGACGTTAACGCCTGCCGTAACGCGACTGCAAGAGTTGCGAAAGAAGTAGCAAGAATTTTCAACTGCCCATTGACGGGGCGTACTCGCCTGCCCCACGCTCACGACGCGCCACCAGAACCCCACATTCAGGAGCCGCACATGCAGCACGACACATCCCTCACCCCCAAAAGCCCTCGTCGGCGCCGTCGTACCGTCACCGCGATGGCGCTCGGCGCCCTCACCCTCGGCGGCATGGCGTCCCTGCCCGCCCCGACGGCACAGGCCGCCGACACCGGCACACCCAACGGTGATGTCATCGCCAACCTGTGGCAGTGGAACTGGGCGTCGGTCGCCAAGGAGTGCACCGACACCCTCGACCCGGCGGGCTACGGCGCCGTCCAGGTCGCCCCTCCCGAGGAGTCCCTCAAGCAGGCCGACCTCTACTGGTGGGACGTCTACCAGCCGTACTCGTACAAGCTCGACAGCCGCTTCGGCAACGAGAGCGCCTTCAAGGACATGGTCGACACCTGCCACGGCGCCGGCATCGAGGTCTACACCGACGCCGTCATCAACCACACGGCGGCGCAGACCGGGACCGGCTACGCGGGCACCACCATCTCCAACAAGTACGACACCCCGGACTACGACCCGGCCGACAGCGACAACTGCACCAAGACCATCGCCAACTGGTCGGACCAGCAAGAGGTCCAGAACTGCGAACTGCTCGGCATGCCCGACCTCGACACAGCCGAGTCGGGCGTCCGCGAGAAGATCACGGGCTTCCTCAACAAGCAGATCGACCTGGGCGTCGACGGGTTCCGTGTCGACGCCGCCAAGCACATCCCCACGGGGGACATGAACGCGATCGTGGGCGCCCTGCACACGACGACATCGGGCGACGCCCCCTACATCACACAGGAGGTCTACCCGGGCAACCCGCCCGCGCTCGGGGACTACTACGCCAACGGGGACGTCCTCGACTTTGGCTACGCCGCCACCATGAAGTCGTCGTTCGGCGGCGGTGACATCGCCAACCTCGAATCGCTGGGCGGCGGTTCGGGGCTCGCGGACGAGGCGAACTCCAACACCTTCGTCACCAACCACGACACCGAACGCAACGGCTACACGCTCAGCTACAAGGACGGCGCGACCGCCACCCTCGCCAACGTCTTCCAGCTGGCGCGCGGCTACGGGCGGCCCTCGGTCTACGCCGCCTGGAAGTTCGACCAGAGCGACGCGGCGCCGCCGAACGACGGCAGTGGCGCCGTCACCGACACCGACTGCTCGGGCGCCTGGTCCTGCCTCGACCGGGACGAGGCCATCACCGGGATGGTGGGCTGGCACAACGCGGCGGCCGGCAAGGACGTGACGGACTGGCAGTCACCCGCGTCGAACGTGATCGGCTTCGGGCGCGGCGACGTCGGCTTCGTCGCGATCAACAACACGTCGTCCGACAGCACACACACGTACACGACGAGCCTGGCCGACGGCACGTACGACAACGCCCTCGGCGAAGGCTCGGTGACGGTCTCCGGCGGCAAGGCGGAACTCACGGTGCCCGCGAAGGGCGCGGTGGCCTTCCACACCGCGTAGTCGCTCAGCGCGGGTCGCGGGCGCGCCGCATCGCCCACAGCACGTAGGCGGTCGCGCCCGCGACGGCGAGCGCGGCACCGTAGCCGAACACCATCGCGTTCTCGGGTGGTGCCTCGTCGACGTGTGCCGAGCCGGAGGCGGAGACCCAGACGCGCAGCGGACCCATTTGCTGCCCGTCTTCGAGCGCCTCGTCGAAGTACCCCTGCTCCCCGAGGCCGTGCACGAATCCGTGCACGGCCTCGCCGCGTGGTGTCTTCCAGGCGAACGTCTCGCTGGTGTTCGACTCGCCGATCTGATTCGCCGTCGCCCAGTACCCGTCCACGTACGCACGTGTCGCCAGTAGCCCGTGCCTCAGTGGCAGTGCGAACGCGACGAGTACCAGCGCCCACAGCACGATCCGCACGACCCTCCGCTGTGACCTCACAGCCGGGAGCCTATGCCGAAGGGGCGGGGCCCGACGGGCCCCGCCCCATACCGTTGCCGTGCCTGAGGTCAGGCGATCTCCCACCACACCGTCGTGTCCGCCGGCAGGTCGATGGCTCCGTCGGGCACCGTCACCGGCTCCGAGGCGAGCAGTACCGTGCCGGGTGCCGGGAGGCGCACCGCCGTGTCCGTCGTGTTGACCGTGCAGGCGAAGCCGGGGCGCTCGAAGTGGAGCACACCCTGCGGGGCGTCCCCGTGCCACTTCACACCGTCGCCGGCGCCGAGGCCCGGCGTGGTGCGGCGCAGTGCGAGCGCCGAGCGGTACATCTCCAGGGTCGACTCCGGGTCGCCGGTCTGCGCCTCGACGCTCAACTCGCCCCAGGTGTCCGGCTGCGGGAGCCAGCTGCCGCCGTCACCGAAGCCGTACGAGGGTCCCGTGCGGGTCCACGGGATCGGCACCCGGCAGCCGTCGCGGAAGCCGTCCTGGCCCTCGGCGCGGAAGTACGAGGGGTCCTGGCGGACCTCGTCGGGGAGGTCGGTGACATCAGGGAGGCCGAGTTCCTCGCCCTGGTAGATGTACGCCGAGCCGGGCAGGGCGAGCATCAGGAGGGTGGCGGCGCGGGCGCGGCGCAGGCCGAGTTCGCGGTCGCCGGGGGTGCGGATCTGGGTGCCGCCGGGCGGGTTGGCGTAGCGGGTGGCGTGCCGGGTGACGTCGTGATTGGACAGCACCCAGGTCGCCGGGGCGCCGACCGGACGCATCGCGTCGAGTGAGCTGTCGATGATCTCGCGCAGCCCCTCGGCATCCCAAGGGGCGCCCAGGTACTGGAAGTTGAAGGCCTGGTGGAGTTCGTCGGGGCGCACGTAGTTCGCGGTGCGCTCGACGGTCGGCGTCCAGGCCTCGGCCACGAAGATGCGATCGCTGTCGTACTCGTCGAGGATCGTGCGCCACGAGCGGTAGATGTCGTGGACGCCGTCCTGGTCGAAGAACGGCATGACGTCATTGCCGAGGAGCTTCAGCTGTTCGCCGCCGCCGAGGTCCGGCAGCCCCTCCGCCTTGACGAGGCCGTGGGCGACGTCGACGCGGAAGCCGTCGACGCCCATGTCGAGCCAGAAGCGCAGGATGGAGCGGAACTCGTCGGCGACCGCCGGGTGTTCCCAGTTGAGGTCGGGCTGCTCCGGGGCGAAGAGGTGCAGGTACCACTCGCCGTCGGGGAGCCGGGTCCAGGCGGGGCCGCCGAAGATGGACTCCCAGTCGTTGGGCGGGAGTTCGCCGCCCGCGCCCTTGCCGGGGCGGAAGTGGTAGCGGTCGCGGAGCGGGGAGCCCGGTCCTTCCGCGACCGCGCGCTTGAACCACTCGTGCTGGTCGGAGGAGTGGTTGGGGACCAGGTCGACGATGATGCGCAGGTCGAGGGCGTGCGCGTCACGGATCACCCCGTCGGCGTCGAGCAGTGTGCCGTACATCGGGTCGACGGCCCGGTAGTCGGCGACGTCGTAGCCGCCGTCGGCCTGCGGCGAGGCGTAGAACGGGGACAGCCACACCGCGTCGACGCCCAACTCGCGCAAGTGCGGCAGGCGTCGGCGGATGCCTTCGAGGTCACCCGTGCCGTCGCCGTCGCTGTCCGCGAAGCTGCGCGGATAGACCTGGTAGATGACCGCGTCCCGCCACCAGTCGGAGGTCTCTCGGGTCGTGGTGGCGGCCGCCACCGGCTGGTCCGTGGAGTGCTGGCTCATGATGTCCTTGCTGCGTAGCCGGGTTCAGCCCTTGGTTCCGCCGGCGGTCAGGCCGGTGACCAGGTGCTTCTGGACAAGGTAGAAGAAAGCGGTCACAGGGATGGCGATCAACACCGCGGTCGCGGCCATCAGGTTCCACTGCGCGTCGTGTTCGCTGACGAAGCTCGACAGGCCGATCGCGAAGGTGTACTTGGTGTCGCTGAGCATGAAGGTGTTGGCGAAGGCGACCTCGGCGAACGCCGTGATGAAGGCGTAGAACGCGGCGACCGCGATGCCCGGCTTCGCGAGCGGCAGGATGAGCCGCCAGAAGGTGCCGAACGGGCTGAGCCCGTCGATCCGGCCCGCCTCGTCGATCTCTGCGGGGATGGTGTCGAAGTAGCCCTTCAGCAGCCAGGTGCAGTACGGCACGATCGTCGTGCAGTTGATGAGGATGAGGCCCTGGTAGGTGTCGATCAGACCGAGCCGGGAGAAGATCTCGTAGATCGGCACGATCAGCACGGCGATCGGGAAGGCCTGCGTGAGCAGCAGCACCCACATCAGCGGGCGGTAGCCGGGAAAGCGCATCCGGGAGACGGCGTAGCCGGTCGTCGCCGCGAACAGCACGCCGACGAGCGTGGTGCCGAGCGCCACGATCAGCGTCGACGCCGCCCAGTGGAAGAACTGGGTGTGCTCCAGGACGTAACTGTAGTTGTCGAGGGTCGCCTTGCTCGCGATGTTGCCCGGGTGAAGGTAGTCGTCCTTGTCGGGGCCAAGGGACAGATACGTCAGCCAGACGACGGGGAACAGCGCGACGAGGCTCGCCACGGCGAGGACGCCGTGGGTGAGGGCCTTCGCGAGCGGGCCGCGCTCGCCGCGCCCGCGTACGCGCGGGGTCTTCGCGGGAGCGGCCTCGGTCGCGGGGCGCCCCGCGGGGGCACGTGACGCGGAGCTGGTGGTCGTAGTGCTCATGATGGGGGCTCCTGCGGCGTCAGACGGCGAGCTGCTCATTGCGCTTCAACCAGCGGTAGTAGAAGGACGTGAACACGGTGAGGATCGACAGGAGGAGCACGCCGTACGCGGCGGACTGCGCGAAGTCGCGCGGCTGTTGCCCGAAGCCGAGCCGGTAGGCCCAGGTGACGAGGATCTGTGCGTCCGGTGCCGTGTTGCCGAAGAGCAGGAAGATGATCGCGAACTGGTTGAACGTCCAGATGATGCCGAGAAGGACGACGGTCGAGCTGACCGGCCTGAGGCCCGGCAGCGTGATGTGCCGGAAGCGCTGCCAGGCGTTGGCGCCGTCCATCTCCGCGGCCTCGTACAGCGACGCGTCGATGGACTGGAGGCCGCCGAGCAGCGAGATCATCATGAACGGCACGCCGCACCACGTGTTGACGAGGACCGCGGAGATCCGCTGGAACGTCGGATCCTCCAGCCACTGCGGTTGCGGCATGTGCAGGGTGCCGAGACTCGCGTTGATGATCCCGGAGTCGGCGAGCATGATGCGCCACGCGAAGACGGTGACGAAGGTCGGCACGGCCCACGGCAGGATCAGCATCAGCCGGTAGAAGGTGCGTCCGCGCAACTTCTCGTTGAGGAGCAGCGCGAGACCGAGCCCGATGCAGTAGTGCAGGGCCACACAGATCGCCGTCCACGCGACGGTCCACACGAAGTGCGACCAGAAGCGGTCGTACGAGGAGGGGCCCCACAGGATGTCGGCGTAGTTGTCGAGGCCGACGAACTCGTAGGTGGCCTCGATCTGGTTGACGCCGATGGTGCGGGCCGAGTTGAGGCTGTTGGCGTTCGTGAGCGTCAGGTAGAAGCCGCGTACCAGGGGGTAGACGACGAGGACGCCGAGGACGACGACGACCGGGGCGATCATCGCGTACGCGTACCAGTACCTGCGGTACGAGTCCTTGAAGCGCCGGATCGGGCCTGGGCGCGGCGCGGGCTTCTTCGCGGCCGGGCGGTCGACGGCAAGGGTCATGCGGGCACCTTCTGAATCGGGCTGCCTGATGTCGGTCTGCGGCAAGGCTGTGCCGGTTCGCGCCCTCCCCTCCGGGGCGCGAACCGGCAGTGTCACCAGGTCACTTGGAGAAGCTGGGCAGCAGCTTGGCGAACGAGGTCTCCAGGCCCTTGATGCCCTGGTCGAGCGACTCCTTGCCGGTGGCGACCTTCGGCAGCTCCTGGTCCATCGGCGTCCACAGCGAGCTGTACTCCGGCAGCTCGGGGCGGGGCCGGGCCGCGTCGAGCACCTTCTGGTAGCCGGCGATGCCGGGGTCGGCGGTGACCTTCGCGGTGAACGCGTCCTCGCGGGTGGGCAGCGTCGAGTTCTTCAGGGCGGTCTGCTCCTGCGTCTTCGCCGACGTCATCCACTTCACGAACTTGAGCGAGGCCTCCTGGTGGGCCTTGTCCGAGCCCGCGTACACGGACAGGTTGTGGCCGCCCGTCGGGGCGCCCGGCTTGCCGCCGGAGCCGGCCGGGACGGTGGCGATGCCGAGGTTCTTCTTGTCCTTGAACGCCGAACCCTTGTAGAAGTTCGTGATCTCCCACGGGCCCTGGATGGTCGAGGCGACCTTGCCGTTCACGAACGCGTCCTGGATGTGCGCGTACGCGTCCGCGGTGGCGTCGGCCTTGTGCAGGCCCTTGCCGCTGAACAGGCCCTGCCAGGCGGTGAGGCCCTTCTTGGCCTCGGCGGAGCCGATGGTGATCTTCTTGCCCTCGGCGTCGACGGTGTCGGTGTTCTCGCCGAACAGGAACGGCTGGGCGTAGTAGCCGGCCGTGGAGCCCCAGAAGCCGTCGGCCCCGGTCTCCGCCTTGACCTTGGCCGCGTCCTTCTTCAACTGATCCCAGGTGGTGGGCGCCTCGGTGATGCCCGCCTTCTTGAAGAGGGCCTTGTTGTAGACGAAGGCGAGGGTGTCGGTGACCAGCGGGACACCGTACGTCTTGCCGTCGAACTGGGCCTGCTTGATGAGGGACGCCTGGAACTTGTCCTTGTCGGCGAGCGCCTCGGTGCCGTCGAGCGGCAGCAGGTAGCTCTTCTTGGCGAACGCCGGCGTCCAGCCGACCTCGGCGCGCAGCACGTCGGGGGCGCCGCTGGCACCGGCCGCCGTGTCGAACTTGTTCTGGGCGTCATCGAAGGGCACGTTGACGTACTTCACCTTGATGTCCGGGTTGGCCTTGGTGAAGTCCGCGGCCAACGCCTTGTACGTGGGTGCCTCGTTGGTGGCGTTCGATGTGTCCCACCAGGTAATGGTGACCGGGCCCGATGCCTTGTCGCCGCTGTCGTCACTTCCACCGCAGGCCGTCGCCGCGAGTGCGAGGGACGCCACCACCGCGGTGGCCGCTATGCCACGCCGCATGAGATCTCCTAGAGGGTTGGGCCCGACTGAGCGACGTGAACGTAACAGCGCCGCAAGCCCGAGGAAAGACTTTGCTGAAAAATTTTGCAGAGACGGATGGAGGTTACGGGTTCGTGACCTCCAAGTTCCGCTGGATAGCGGGTTGTTATCGCCTGTTACATGGCACTATGTAGGCCTTGCAAGGGTCTGCAAGCTCTTGCCACAGGGCGGCGTCACAGGGATCATCGGGACTCCCGCCCCAGCTCCCCCAGCTCTTGGCCCCCACAAGGAGTGCGATGACCCAGCTGCCCGCCCAGGCCGCCCGCAAGGCGGCGCAGGGCCCGCCCGCCACCGCGCGCCTCGCCGACATCGCGGCGCAGGCGGGGGTGAGCGAGGCGACGGTGAGCCGGGTCCTCAACAGCAAGCCGGGCGTCGCCGCGGCCACCCGCCAGTCGGTTCTCGCCGCGCTCGACGTGCTCGGCTACGAACGTCCGGTACGCCTTCGCCGGCGCAGCGAGGGACTCGTCGGCCTGATCACGCCGGAGCTGGAGAACCCGATCTTCCCGGCGCTCGCCCAGGTCATCGGGCAGGCGCTGACCCGCCAGGGCTACACACCGGTCCTCGCGACGCAGACCCCCGGCGGCTCGACGGAGGACGAGCTTACGGAGATGCTCGTCGACCGTGGTGTCACCGGCATCATCTACGTCTCCGGCCTGCACGCCGACACCACGGCCGACATGCGGCGCTACGAGCAACTGCGGGCGCAGGGTGTGCCGTTCGTGCTCGTCGACGGGTTCTCGCCGCAGGTGCGGGCGCCGTTCATCTCGCCGGACGACCGTGCGGCCATGCAACTGGCGGTCACTCACCTCGGCTCGCTCGGCCACTCGCGGATCGGGCTTGCGCTCGGTCCGAAGCGGTTCGTACCGGTGCAGCGGAAGATCGAGGGCTTCGTGCGGGCGATGCGGGACCGGTTCGAGCTCGCGCCCGACGACGTCGAGCGCGAGCTCGTCCAGCACTCCCTTTACACGCTGGAGGGTGGGCAGGCCGCGGCCTTCGACCTGATGGACCGCGGCTGCACGGCGATCGTGTGCGCCAGCGACATGATGGCGCTCGGTGCGATCCGGGCGGCACGGCAGCGGGGGCTCGAGGTGCCGGACGACATCTCGGTGGTCGGGTTCGACGACTCCCCGCTCATCGCGTTCACGGATCCGCCGCTCACGACGATTCGTAAGCCGGTCCAGGCGATGGGGCAGGCGGCGGTTCGTACGGTGCTGGAGGAGATCGGGGGGACGCCGGCGCCGCATACGGAGTTCGTGTTCATGCCGGAGCTGGTGGTTCGGGGGTCGACCAGTTCAAGCCCGGTGGGCCCCTCAAGCCCCGCCGGCGATTGAGGCGCGGGGCCCGGGGCAGAGCCCCGCGACCGCAACGCCGATGCCGCCCAACTGGACCATTGGTACAGTCAGCGACGTGCCAGTCGATCACTTGGACACCCGCATCCTCCGCCTGCTCCTCGAGCGGCCGCGAACCAGCATGCGCGAGTACGCCCGCATCCTCGGAGTCGCACGCGGGACGCTCCAGGCCCGGGTCGACCGGATGGAGCGGGACGGTGTGATCACCGGCGTGCAGCCGTCCCTCTCGCCCGCGGCCCTCGGCCACCCGGTGCTCGCCTTCGTGCACATCGAGACGACGCAGGGCCACCTGGGGGACGTCGGGGACGAGCTCGCGGGCGTGCCGGAGATCATCGAGGCGTACTCCACGACCGGCGGCGGCGATCTCCTCGCGCGCGTCGCGGCGCGCGACGCCGAGCATCTGGAGGATGTGATCCAGCAGCTCAACCGGCTGCCGGGCGTGGTCCGCACCCGCACGGAGGTGGCGCTGCGCGAGCGCGTCCCGCACCGGCTGCTGCCGCTGGTCGAGTCGATCGGGAAGGCGGCGAGGCAGCCGCGCGGATGATCGGTGGACTCCGGTCCTGCATCCTGGGTCACATGAGCGACGCGAACCACCCCTCGTACCACTTCGGCGACACCGCGGTCGTCTTCGATCTCGACGGCACCCTCGTCGACAGCGAGCCGAACTACTTCCGGGCCTCCCTCGCCACCCTGGCCCGCCAGGGCGTCAAGGACTTCACGTGGGCCGACCACGAGACGTACGTCGGGATCTCCACGCTGGAGACCATCGGCATCTGGAAGCGGACGTACGGCATCGACGTGCCGGACGGCGAGCTGCTGGAGGAGATGAACGCCCGCTATCTGGAGCTCGCGCGCGCCGACACCCATGTCTTCCCGCAGATGCGTCTCTTCGTCGAGCGGCTGGGCGCGGCGGGCGTGCCGATGATCGTCGCGTCGGGCTCCTCGCCGGAGGCCATCGACGCGATCCTCACCGGTACGGGGCTCGGCACGCACTTGCAGCTGTACGTGTCGGCGGACGAGGTGGAGCACGGCAAGCCGGCGCCCGACGTGTTCCTGGAGGCGGCACACCGGCTCGGCACCCGGGCCTCGCACTGTGTGGTCCTGGAGGACGCGGCGCCGGGCGCCGCCGCCGCGCACGCGGCCGGCATGCGCTGCATCGCGCTGCCGTATGTCGCGGCGCAGGCGGACGACCCGGCGTTCACCACGGCCGACCTGCTGTTCAAGGGCGGTCAGGAGGAGTTCACGGCGCGGGCCGCGTGCGAGTGGCTCGAGCGCTCAGCTCCGTCTTCCTGATCTTCCCGGTGGGGGTGAGCGGCAGCTCGTCGAGTATCTCGACGACGCCCGGCACCTTGTACGTCGCCATGTTCCCGGCCGCCCACTCCTTCAGCGCCTCCCCGGTGAGCGCGGATCCCGGGACGGTGCGCGCGAACGCGTACGGGCGCTGACCGCTCTCCGGATCGTCGACGGCGACGACCGCGGCGGCCAGCACGTCGGGGTGCTGGGCGAGCAGTGTCTCCACCTCCGTCGGGAAGACGCTCATGCCCTTCACCTTGATCATGTCCTTGTCGCGGCCCAGGTAGTGCAGGCAGCCCTCTTCGTCGAGGGCGCCGATGTCCCCGGTGTGCAGCCAGCCGTCCCGCAGCGCGCTCGCGGTCGCCTCGGGAGCGCGCCAGTACCTGGTCAGCACGGACGGGCCGCGGACCACGATCTCGCCCCGCTCCCCCAGCGGCAGCGGCTCACCGGTGGTGAAGTCGACGACCATGAAGTCCGTGCCGGGGACGGGCAGTCCGCAGAACACCGGGTCGCTCAGCAGATCGTGGTCGCCGTCCTGGAAGCCGAGTGTGTTGGTGTCACTGGTGTGTGTCTCGGTCATGCCGTACGAGGCCTCGCGCAGCACACTGTGCTCGCCGACGGCCGCCTTCCACCGGGCGCGCACACCCGGGGTGAGCTTGCGGATGAAGGAGACGGTGAGCGGGCTCGACAGGCTGGTCAGGTCGTGGCGCGCGAAATCGGGGTGGTCGAGGAGTTCGAGGTAGTTCTCGACGGTGCCGGCCATGGTGGTCGCGCCGTGGGTCTCGATGGCGTCGAGGACCTCGGCCGCGTTCCATCGGGTGAGCAGGATGCTGGTGCCGCCGGAGACGAGCGGGGCGAGGATGCCGAGGTTCTCGCCCGCGATCCAGAAGATGGGCAGGTAGCAGACCGAGACGATGCCGCGCGCCTGCTCCTCGTCGGTGGTTGAGCGGCCGTTGTCGATGGCGGTGGCCGTGTACACCATGTGCCGCTGGGTGTGCTCGCAGCCCTTGGGCAGTCCGGTGGTGCCTCCGGTGTAGTTGAGGGCGGCGAGCGCGTCGAGGTCGTCGGCCATGGTCTCGTGGCGGGCGTGGGCGACGGCCCGCGGCCAGTCGGCGTCCGCGAGCACGGTGCGTACGGGTGTGTCGGCGCGCACCTCGTCGATGGCGGGCAGCAGCGCGTCCCGCGTGACGAGCAACTCCGGTCCGGCGTCGTTGAGTTCGTGTCGCAGCTCCGCCGCGCGGAACATCGGGTTCACCGGCACGTGCACCGCTCCGATGCGGAGCACGGCGAGCAGGGCGACGACGAAACGGGCGCCGTTCGGCAGGAAGACGCCGACGCGGTCGCCGGGCCGTACGCCCTGTTCGGCCATCCAGCCCGCCAACCGGGCGCTCTCGTCGTCGAGTTGCCGGTAGCTGAGGGTCTCCGCCGCCGTGACGATCGCGGGCCGGTCCGGATGGAGCACGGCCCAGCGGGCCACATGCCCGGGGAGCGTCAACTCCCCTCCCTCATGGCGGGTTTCGGACGGTTGACGGCCGGACCTGGACTTGGCCTGGCGGGCGCGCAGGTCGTGCAGATGGGCCTGGATGGCTGTGCCGGTGGACAACGTGCGGCTCCCTACTGCTGCGGTGCTGCTCCGATACCGAGAAGGTGCAGGTACATGACGGTCGCGTCGGCGACCGCCTGGTCGTACGTGGCCGGCCGCTCGGCGACGAGCCGGGCGAATTCGATGCTCATGCCGCCGACGGCACGGGACAGGGTGAGCGGGTCGACGACCGGATGCACCCGGCCCTCGGCCGCGACCCGGCGTACGTAGCGGGCGGCGCGGCGGACCGGACGCTCGCGGATCTCCTCCCACAGGGCACGCACCTCGGCGTCGCCCCGCGCCTGCTGTTCGAGCAGGACGAGCAGCGGCAGATGCCGGGCGTAGGCGGCGATGAACGCGGCCGTGGAGGCGCGTGCCACCGCCGCCACGTCGTCGGTGTCCACCCCGGGCACGTCCTGAGCGGTGAGGAACGCGTCCCGTACGCGCCCCGCGAGCACCCGGAAGACCTCTTCCTTGGACGCGAAGTAGACGTAGAAACCGGCCCGTGACACCTCGGCCTGAGCCGTGATGTCGGCGATGGTCGCCGGGCCGTAGCCGAGCCGTGCGAAGACCTGCTCGGCCGCGTCGAGCAGCCGTCCGCGCGCCGGTGCGTCGGTCCGGTCGCGGGCGGTGCGGGTCGCCCATTCCTGCCGCCGGGGCGGTCTGTCCTGCTGACTGCGTGCCACAGCGCCAGAGTATTGACGTTGACGTCAGTGTCAATGAGCATGACGGAATCCGCGTTCGGAACCTCGGGTCCTCGGAATCCCGGAAACCCTGGTACCGAACCCGACTTCGAATTCCCGGAGGGGCACATGGGGTCTGCCGCCGTACTCGTCGCCAACCGAGGGGAGATCGCCGTCCGGGTGCTGCGCGCCGCCGCCGAACTCGGGCTGCGCACGGTGGCCGTGCACGAGCCGGGGGACGAGGCGCACCTGCACTTGGCGGACGAGGCCGTGCCGCTCGCGGCGGGCGGCTACCTGGACGCCGAGGCGCTGGTCGCGGCCGCGCGCCGGGCCGGTTGCACGTACCTCCACCCCGGCTACGGCTTCCTGAGCGAGTCCGCGGGGCTCGCCCGGCGGTGCGCGGACGCCGGTGTCACCTTCGTGGGTCCTTCGCCGGAGGTGCTCGACCTGTTCGGGGACAAGGCGCGCGCCCGTGCGCTCGCCGTCGAGACCGGGGTGCCGGTCCTGCCCGGCACCGAGGGTGACACCACGCTGGAGGAGGCGCGGGCGTTCCTCGCCGAAGCGGCGGGCGGCCCGGTGATGGTCAAGGCCGTGGGCGGGGGCGGCGGGCGCGGGATGCGGGTCGTACGGGACGCGGCGGAGCTCGACGAGGCGTGGGAGCGGTGTTCCTCCGAGGCCCAACAGGCGTTCGGCCGCAGCGAGTTGTATGTGGAGCGCCTGTGGGAGGGCGCCCGGCACATTGAGGTGCAGATCGTCGGCGACGGTGCCACCGCGAGTCATCTGTGGGAGCGGGACTGCAGCGCGCAGCGCCGCCACCAGAAGCTCGTCGAGATCGCCCCGGCGCCGGGCCTCGACGCGAGCCTGCGCGCCCGGCTCCTCGACGCCGCCCTGCGCCTGGCCGGGGCAGCCCACTACGCAGGTGTCGGCACGGTCGAATTCCTGGTGCGGGGCGAGGAGTTCGTGTTCATGGAGGCCAACCCGCGCCTCCAGGTGGAGCACACGGTGACGGAGGAGGTGACAGGAGTCGACCTGGTCGCGACGCAGCTGCGGATCGCGGCGGGCGAGAGCCTGGCCGACCTCGGTCTCACCGAGGAGCCGCCCGCGCCACGCGGCTTCGCCGTACAGCTGCGGGTGAACGCGGAGGTCACGGGCCCGGACGGAGCGGTGCGCCCGTCGGCGGGGCGGCTTTCGCGCCTCGACCTGCCGACGGGTCCCGGTGTCCGCGTCGACACCGCGGTCCGCACCGGAACCGACGTCGGCACGCGCTACGACTCCCTCCTCGCCAAGGTCGTCGCGCACGCGCCGGCCGGTGACTTCGCGGCGGCGGGCGCGCGGGCGCGGCGGGCGCTCGCCGAGTTCACGGTGGAGGGTGTGCGGACCGGCATCCCCTTCCTGGCCCGGCTGCTCGACCACCCCGGTTTCACGGCGGGCGGCTTCGACACGGGCTTCGTCCAGCGGCATCTGGCCGAACTGGCGCCACCGGTCGAGCCCGAACGCGCGACGGAAGCGGGCACGGTGGTCGCCCCCATGAGCGGCACGGTCGTCTCCGTCGACGTCGTCGCCGGTCAACACGTCACCGCGGGCGCCACGTTGCTCGTCCTCGAGGCCATGAAGATGGAGCACGTCGTGCGCGCCGAACAGGCGGGCATCGTACGGGCGGTGGGGGTGGTGGTCGGCGAGACGGTTACAGAATTCGCCGAAGTGCTACATCTCGACCTAGTGGAGGGGGAAGGACCGCGGCAGGACGCGGCCGTCGAGATCGACCTGGACGCGGTCCGCCCCGACCTCGCTCAGGTCGTGGAGCGGCACGCCTTCGGTCTCGACGAGAACCGCCCCGAAGCGGTTGCCAAGCGGCATGCGAAGGGGCTGCGCACGGCGCGCGAGAACATCGAGGACCTGTGCGACCCGGGGACGTTCACCGAGTACGGCGCGCTCGCGGTGGCCGCGCAGCGGCGCCGCCGCCCGCTGGACGACCTGATCCGCTCGACGCCCGCCGACGGCATGGTCACCGGCACGGGCCGGATCGGCGGCGCGCCCGCGGTCGCGATGTCGTACGACTACACGGTGCTCGCCGGGACGCAGGGCCACAACAACCACCGCAAGACCGACCGGATGCTGCACCTGGCCGAGGAACGCGGGCTGCCCGTCGTGCTGTTCGCGGAGGGCGGCGGTGGCCGGCCCGGCGACACCGACACCGCGTCGATCGCGGGCCTTGACGTCATGACGTTCCATCAAATGGCCCGGCTCAACGGCAAGGTCCCGCTCGTCGGCATCGCGTCGGGCCGCTGCTTCGCGGGCAACGCGGCGCTGCTCGGCAGCTGCGACGTCATCATCGCGACACCCGAGGCGAACATCGGCATGGGCGGCCCCGCGATGATCGAGGGCGGCGGCCTCGGCGTGCACCGCCCGGAGGACATCGGCCCACTGTCGGTGCAGGTGCCGAACGGGGTGGTGGACCTGCCGGTGGCCGACGAGGCGGAGGCGGTCCGCGTGGCCCGCGCCTACCTGTCCTACTTCCAGGGCCCGCAGGCGAGTTGGGAGTCACCGGACCCGCGGCGCCTGCGCCACGCGATCCCCGAGAACCGGCGCCGCGCCTACGACATCCGTACCGCCATCGACGGGCTCGCCGACACGGACTCGGTGCTCGAACTGCGCCGCGGCTTCGGTACGGGTGTCATCACGGCGCTCGTACGGATCGAGGGCCGGCCGATGGGCCTGGTCGCCAACAACCCGGCGCACCTCGGCGGCGCCGTAGACCGGGACGCCGCGGACAAGGCGGCGCGCTTCCTCCGGCTGTGCGAGTCCTTCGGCCTCCCGGTCGTCTCGCTGTGCGACACGCCCGGTTTCATGGTCGGTCCGGAGTCCGAACGCACCGCGACGGTACGGCAGTTCGCGGACCTGTTCGTGGCAGGAGCCCGCCTCACCGTCCCCCTGGTCTGCCTCGTGCTGCGCAAGGCGTACGGGCTCGGGGCGATGGCCATGATGGGCGGTTCCACGCGGGCCCCGCTCGGCACGGCCGCCTGGCCGAGCGGCGAGTTCGGCGGGATGGGCCTGGAGGGTGCGGTGCGGCTCGGGTACCGCCGCGAACTGGAGGCGATCACCGATCGCGCCGAGCGGGAGCGGGCGTTCGAGGCGCGGGTCGCCGAGATGTACGAACACGGGAAGGCGGTGAACGCGGCGGCGGCGCTGGAGATCGACGCGGTGATCGACCCGGCGGATTCCCGGAGTTGGGTCGTGTCGGCACTGGACGCGCCGATCATGACCTCGGACACGTCCGCGCATTGACGCCCGCCAACAGGGGTACTCGGTCGATCATGCGTATCAGTGTGGTTGATGTCGGCTCGAACACCGTGCGCCTCGCAATCGCGGACGCCCGCGACGGCGCACCGCTGCCGGTGCACACGGCCAAGCGACGGCTGCGCCTGTCGGAGCTGGTGGACGGCGACCGGCGACTGGGTCCCGCGGCCGTCGAGCGACTGGTCGACGCGGTGCGGACGGCGGTCACGGAGGCCGAACGCTGGGGCAGCGACGAGCCGTTCGTCTTCGCCACGGCCATCGTCCGGGACGCGCCGAACCGGGACGAGGTGCTCGACGCCGTCGAGGAGGGCACCGGGGTGCGGCCCCGGGTGCTGCCCGGCGAGGTGGAGGCGGAGCTGACGTTCCTCGCCGCAAGGCGGTGGATGGGCTGGCGGGCCGGCCCGCTCGGCGTCCTCGACATCGGCGGCGGTTCGCTGGAGGTCGCCTTCGGGCGTGGCCGGCTGCCCGAGTTCGCGATCTCGCTGCCGCTCGGGGCGGGGCGGCTGACGCGCGAGCATCTGCCGGGCGGCGGAGCGGCGCCGACGGAGCAGGAGGTGAAGGCGCTGCGGCGGCATGTGCGGCATCAGCTCAGGGACGTCGCGGCGCGGATCCGCTGGGAGGGGCCGCTCACGGCGGCGGCCACGTCGCGTACGTTCACGCAGTTGGCGCGCCTGTGCGGGGCCCCTCCGGGGCGTCATGGGCCGTTTGTGCCGCGGCAGTTGAGCCGTAAGTCGTTGGGGCTTGCGGTCACCGAGTTGGCGGCGCTGCCTGCCGAGCGGCGGGCGGAGCTGCCCGGTATTTCCGCGCCTCGGGCGTCGCAGTCCCTTGCGGGGGCGCTTGTCGGTCATACGGCGATGAAGCTCATGGGCATCCGTGAGCTCACGGTGTGTCCGTGGGCGATCCGGGAGGGCATTCTGCTGCGCCGCATAGAGGGTGACGCGGGTTGGTCCGCGAATGGCCATCCGGCCCTCCACCTGGCAGCGGCCGACCGCACCTACGCCACGGGGCTCCGCCACGGACCCCGCTCCTCAATCGCCGGAGGGGCTTGAAAGATCGGGGCTCCGCCCCGGGCCCCGCGCCTCAATCGCCGGAGGGGCTTGATGGTGCCGACCCGGGCTTGATTTTGCAGCCCGGGCTTGATGGTGCCGTCCCGCCTTGGGCAATCTGCCGCCTTGGGCGGCAGGGTGGGCAAGGCGGCGCCACGGTGCGGCGCGCCCGATACCTCAGGCGCCGACCCCGGCACCGCACAAAGACCTCGGTGCCGCGGAGGGGTCAACCCACCCCGTGCACCAGGTCAATCGCTCGGCCCAGCGTCGCCAAACGCGCGTCCACCGTGTCCCCCGCCGGGTAGAGGCGAACCGTGTCGACGCCCGCCGCCCGCCACACGGCCAACCGCTCCCGCACCATCCGCTCCGTACCGATGAGCGTCGTGGCGAGGACCATGTCGTCGGTGACCAGGGCGGCCGCCCCCTCGCGGTCGCCGGCCTGCCAGCGTTCGCGGACCGCCGCGGCGACATCCGCCCAACCCTGCCTGCTGTACGCCTGGTTGTAGAAGTTGGTGGAGGCGGAGCCCATGCCGCCGAGACTGAAGGCGAGTTCCTTCTTCCGGCCGCCCACCACCGCGGCCAGCTCCTCCTCGTCCTCGACGAAGTTCACCTCCGCCCCCTGGCAGATGTCGAGATCGGCCCTGGTCCGGCCGGAGGCCTTGAGCCCCGCGTCCAGGTGGTCGAAGTACGCCTCCTTCGCCCCTTCGGGCACGAAGCTCGTCCCGAGCCATCCGTCGGCGACCTCCCCGGTGAGCCGCAGCATCTTCGGCGACAACGTGGCCAGATGGATGGGCAGTTCGTGCTCGGCCCGCATCGACAGCCGCATGGGACGGGCATCACCTCCCGGGAGCGGCAGCGCGAACTCCCGCCCCTCGTAGGCGAGTTTCTCGCCGGTCGCCGCCATCCGCACGATCTCGACGGTCTCCCGCATCCGGGCCAGCGGCCGCGCGAACGGCACCCCGTGCAACCCCTCGATCACCTGCGGCCCGGACGGGCCGAGCCCGAGGAGGAAGCGGCCCTCGGAGATGTTCGACAACGTGATCGCGGCGCGCGCGATGGCGGCCGGGGTGCGGGTGGCGAGCTGGATGATGCCGGACCCGAGCAGCATCCGCTCGGTGCGCGCCGCCAAGTACCCGAGCGGGGACGGCGCTTCGGAGCCCCAGGCCTCGGCGACCCAGCAGATGTCCAGGCCCAGCTTCTCGGCCTCGGTGACGAAGTCGACGGTCTCCCGCCAGTCCCCGCCGGACGCCTCGATGGTGGTCGACGTACGCATCAGGCATCGGTCCCTTCGGCGAGGGTCTTGACGCCGTCGAGCGCCGCGTTCATGCCCCGCTCCCACTCCCGCAGCCGCCCGTAGACGATCTTCTGCTCCTTCTCCGGCATCCGGTCGATGGCGTACGAGAGACCGGAGCGGCCGGGCCCCATCCGCGCCCACTGCGTCAGTTCCGTGCCCCCGTCCTCGTTCTCCGTGATGCTGAACCGCCATACGGCGCTGGGCTGTTCGGGGTCGCCCACGGCCCACGCGAAGACCCGGCCCCGCGCGCACTCGACGACACACGAGGTGGTCTCCCACGCCCCGAACGCCTCGTGCCGGCTGCGTCCCAGGAAGCGGGCGCCGACACCTCGCTTCTCGTCCAGCCACTCGGCCGACTGGAGTTCCGCGCTGAACCGGGGCATCAGGGCGACATCACTGATCAGCTCCCACACTCGGTCCGGAGGCGCCGCGATCGTGCGCCGCACCTCGACGGTCGGCGTGTCCGCGTAGCGTGCGCCGGTCCACTCCATCGTGCTCCACCTCTCCGGAGAACAGCCTGTGACCATGAGAGTTTCGTAGATGGACTCACTACGTCAAGAGCAACCCGGCCATCAGAAGGAAGCATCGGTTCAGCGGGTGAAGCGCGCCGCGATCGCCGGGCGCCGCGCGAGCTTCTCCGGGTAGCCGGGGCCCATCCGCGCGTGGGTGTCGTCGGCGGTCATCGGCTCGCCGCAGTGTGCGCAGACGACCGCGGCCTCGCTCTCGTGCCCGCACCGGTCGTGTGCGAAGACGACGGGTGCGCCCTCCTCGCCGGACAGCCAGCGGTTGCCCCAGGCGTTCATGGCGGCGAGGACGCCGAAGAAGTCACGGCCCTTCTCGGTGAGCACGTAGTCGTGCCGCACGGGCGCCGTGTCGTAGGCCCGCTTCTCCATCAGCCCCGCCTCGACAAGGCGCCGCAGCCGCTCCGCCAGGGTCGTCCGGGCGATGCCGAGCTCCTGCTGGAACACGTCGAAGCGGGTGATGCCGTAGAACGCCTCGCGCAGCACGAGCGGCGTCCACCAGTCCCCCAGGAGGTCCATGGTGCGGGCGATGGAGCAGGGCCAGTCGGCAAAGGAAGTGCGCCTCATGCCGTCAGGATACGGACGGACCAACCGGGTCGGTCTCGGTACAGGACTCAGGACGTGACGTTCACCATGAACGGTGCGGGCCCATTGTGGACGGGGCTCCCGGCTGATCACCTGGAGTCCTACAACGCACCGAGCTGGAGGCCCCGTTGTTCGCTTCCGTGGACGAAGTCACCACGCGCCTTGCCGAGACCGGCTATCTGGCCTCGCCCGCCGTGGCGACCACCGTCTTCCTGGCCGCCAGGCTCGGCAAGCCGCTGCTCGTCGAGGGCCCGGCGGGCGTCGGCAAGACGGAGCTCGCGAAGGCGGTCGCGGCGATCAGCGACGCCCGCCTGATCCGCCTCCAGTGCTACGAGGGCGTGGACGAGAGCCGCGCGCTCTACGAGTGGAACCACGCGAAGCAACTGCTGCGCATCACGGCGGGCCGTGACGAGACCTGGGACCAGACGCGCACGGACATCTTCAGCGAGGAGTACCTGCTGACGCGCCCCCTGCTGGAGTCGATCCGCGGGGACGACGCGAAGGTCCTGCTCATCGACGAGATGGACAAGGCGGACGTGGAGGTGGAGGGCCTGCTCCTCGAAGTCCTCTCCGACTTCCAGGTGACCGTCCCCGAGCTGGGTACGATCGCCGCCACCCGGCGCCCCTTCGTGGTCCTCACCTCGAACGCGAGCCGTGAGCTGTCGGAGGCGCTGCGCCGCCGCTGCCTCTTCCTCCACATCGGCTTCCCCGAGGAGGAGTTGGAGCGCCGCATCCTCGCCCTGCAGGTGCCCGAGCTCGACACGGTGCTCGCCGAGTCCCTCGTACGGGTCGTGGGCGCGCTGCGCGCGATGGATCTGCACAAGGTGCCCTCGGTCGCGGAGACGGTGGACTGGGCGCGCACCCTGCTGGCGCTCGGCGCGGACCGGCTCGACGAGGAGGTCGTACGGGCTTCCCTCGGCGTCGTCCTCAAGCATCAGGAGGACGTGAACACGGCTGCGGCGAAGCTCGATCTGGACGCGGTGTGAGCACCACCGACCGCATCACTTCGCTCGTCCGGGCGCTGCGCGCGCACGGCATCCGGATCGGCACGGGCGAGAGCGTGGACGCCGCGCAGGCGGTGGCGGCGCTCGGCCTGGACAGCCGGGACCACCTGCGCGAGGGGCTCGCCTCCGCGCTCCTGCACGACCAGGGTCAGCGTGCGGTCTTCGACCCGGTCTTCGACGTGTACTTCCCGCACGCGGTGGGCGCGCCCGGCCAGGGCGGCGCCACCGACCGGGAGAGCCTGCGCGAACGCCTCGCCGAGGCCCTGACCACGAACGACAGCGCCGCCCTCGCCCGGCTTGCGGCCGAGGCGGTGGACTCGCTCGGCGGCTACGACGCGAACGGATGGTCCTCGCAGCAGACGCTGGACCGGCTGCGCCCGCAGACGCTCCTCGCGCCCGTCATGTCCGCGATCCGCGCGGGCGGCAGCGGCCAGTCCGGGGCGTTCACCGACCGCATCGAGGCGGACGAGATCCGCCGCCGCATCGAGGAGTTCCGCGAAGGGGTTCGCGGTGAGGCCCGCCGCCGGGTCGCGGAGGCCCGCAACCGCGACGAGCTGGCCCGCCGGATGCCGGTGCAGACGCCCGACCGCACCCTGTTCCTCTACGCGGACAAGGCCCAGCTCGCCGAGCTGCGCCGCACGGTCCACCCCCTGGCCCGGAAGCTGGCCACCCGCCTCGCGGCCCGCCGACGCCGCGCGGCCCGCGGCCACATCGACCTGCGCCGCACGCTGCGCGGCTCGCTGTCGACGGGCGGCGTCCCCATGAAGCCGGTCCTGCGGGGGCGCCGCCCGACCCGCCCGGAACTGGTCCTGCTCTGCGACGTGTCGGGCTCGGTCGCCGGCTTCGCGAACTTCACGATGCTGCTGGTCCAGGCCCTGCACGACCAGTTCAGCAAGATCCGCGTCTTCGCCTTCGTCAACCGGATCGACGAGGTCACCGACCTCATCGCGCACGGCGCCGCGGACGCGGAGGGCCTCGGCGCCCGCATCGCGTCCGAGGCCACGCTGACCGGCTGGCACGGCAGCAGCGACTACGGCACGGCGCTCGGCGAGTTCGTGGAGCGCTACGAGTCCGCGGTGGGCCCCCGCACGACGGTCCTCATCCTCGGCGACGCCCGCAACAACCAGCAGAACCCGAACCTCCCGGCCCTGCGCCGCATCACCCGCGCCTCCCGCCGCACCCACTGGCTCAACCCGGAACCCCGCTCCCAGTGGGACACGGGCGACTCCGCGGCCTCCACGTATGCCGAGGTGGTCCCCCTGCACGAATGCCGCAACGCCCGCCAACTGAGCACCCTGGTCGGCCGCCTGCTGCCCATCTAGCCGTATCGTCCGTAGCCCTTTCACTTGCGCAATCGTGAAGGGACGGGAAGCGTGATCCGGACGGATACCGGCGGGGACGGAGGGCGTATGAAGGCGGACGGCCGTGACGCGTACTTCGACAACGCCAAGTACCTGGCCATCGTCCTCGTCGCGCTCGGGCACGCCTGGGAGCCCCTGCGCGGGGACAGCCGCGCGGCCTCGGCGCTGTACTTCACCGTCTACACGTTCCACATGCCTGCGTTCATCGTGATCTCCGGCTACTTCTCACGGTCGTTCGACGCGAGCCCCCGGCGAATGAAGCGCCTGGTCACGGGCGTACTGGTGCCGTACGTGATCTTCGAGCTCGCGTACACGTTCTTCAAGCGCACGGTGGGCGACGACCCGGACTACCCGATCAGTCTGCTCGACCCCTGGTATCTGACGTGGTTCCTGATCGCGCTCCTCATCTGGCGGCTCACCACCCCGCTCTGGAAGATCATTCGCTGGCCGCTGCCGCTGGCCCTCGCGGTCGCCGTGCTCGCCGCCGTCTCCCCCGACATCGGTGACGACCTGGACCTCCAGCGGGTGCTGCAGTTCCTGCCCTTCTTCGTGCTCGGCCTCTGCCTGAAACCGGAGCACCTCCAGCTGGTGCGGAACCGCAGGGCCCGCATCCTCGCCGCGCCGGTGTTCGTGGGCGCGCTGGTCGTCGCGTACTGGGCCTCGCCGCGGATGACCGCCGCCTGGTTCTACCGCCGCGACAGCGCGCAGGAGCTGGGCGCGCCGGGCTGGACGGGCGTGGTGATGACGCTCGCCCTGTTCGCCTGCTCGGTGATCCTCATGGCCTGCTTCTTCGCGTGGGTGCCGGGGCGCAGGCTGTGGTGCACCGCGCTCGGCGCGGGCACCCTGTACGGCTATCTGCTGCACGGCTTCCTCGCGAAGGGCTCCCGCTTCTGGGGCTGGTACGACCACGCCTGGGTGCACACGCCGCTCGGCGAGATCACCGTCACCGTGATCGCGGCGGCGGTCATCACCGCGCTGTGCACCCCACCCGTGCGGTGGCTGTTCCGCTGGGCCATGGAGCCCGAGATGCGCTGGGCCTTCAAACCCGAGCCGTCCCCCTCCGACGAGGGCCGGTCACCGACGCGTACGTAACGCCCGTCCGTTCGGCTACGTCGCGGTTTCCTGAGCGCAACGCCGTCGAAACACCGTCTCCCTACCGTCACCTCCACACCGGTCATGGCTGCAACGGCCGGTGGGTGTCCGGGTGCGGTCCGCCGGGGTGCTAACCAGCCGTCTTCCGCCGAGCTGTGAGGAGGAACGATGGCTGTAGTCGAGCATGCCGTCGCGCCCGCACACCAAGGACCCCACCCCGTCGACATACGGCCTCCGTGGCGGCGGCTGGTGCCGCTGAGCCTGCAGCATCTGCTCGTCGCGTACGCGGGCATGGCCACGATGCCGCTGCTCGTGGGGACGGCGCTACATCTGCCCGAGGACCGGATTCGGCTGCTCATCAGCGCGAATCTGCTGGTCAGCGGCGTCGCGACCGTGTTGCAGTCGCTGGGCCTGAAATGGTTCGGGGCGCGGTTGCCGATCGTGATGGGGTCCACGTTCACCGCGATCACGCCCGCCGTTCTCATCGGGCAGGAGCACGGGCTCGCCGCCGTGTTCGGGGCGACCGTCGTGTCCGGCCTGGTGACGCTGGCCGTCGCTCCGTGGTTCGGGCGCTGTCTGCACCTGTTCCCGCCGCTGGTCACGGGGACGGTCATCGCCGTCATCGGGTTCTCGCTTGTGCCTTCGGCGGCCGGTCTCATCGCCGGGGAGGGGGCCGGCGGCAGCGGTGTCCGCGGGCTCGCGCTCGCCGCAGGGACGGTGCTGCTCGTGGTGGTCGTGGAGCGCGTCGCACCGCCCGCGCTCGCCCGGTTCTCGGTGCTCGTCGCCATGGGCGTGGGGACGGTGGCCGCGCTGCCGCTGGGGCTGTTCGACGGGTCGGGGGTCGCGGACGCGCGCGTCGTCACGGCGCCCGATCCGACCGCTTTCGGGGCGCCCACGTTCGTGGTGCCCGCCATCGCGGCGATGCTGGTCGTGCAGCTCGTGAACATGGTGGAGTCCGTCGGCGACACCCTCGCGGTCGGCCAGATCGTCGGCCGCGGCGACGACGCGCCCACCGTCGTACGGGCGCTGCGCGCGGACGGCGCGGCCACCGTGCTGTCGGGGGCGCTCGCCTCCTTCCCCGTCGTGACGTTCGGGCAGTCGGTGGGCCTGGTGAGCGTGACGCGTGTGAAGAGCCGTCATGTCGTCGCCCTGTCCGGGGTGTTGATGGTGGCGCTGGCGTTCGTGCCCGTGCTCGGGGCCGCCGTCGCCGCCGTGCCGGGTCCTGTCCTCGGCGGGGTGTCGCTCGTCATGTTCGGGACCGTGGGCGCGGTCGGGCTGCGGATCCTCGCGCGCGCCGATCTGACCGAGCCGCGGAATCTGCTGACCGTCGCCCTCGCCTTCGCGCTCGGCATGATCCCGCTCGGCGCGCCGGACTTCTACGCGCCACTCCCCTCGTACGTGCGCACCGTCCTGGACAGCGGCATCGCCGTCACCGGGATCGTGGCGTTCCTGCTCAATCTGCTGTTCCACCACACGGGCGCCGCCCGTCTCCGGAAGGAGCCCGCCCTGTGAGACTCGGGACGATCACAGATGTCACCGTGTACAGCGGGGGCCGCTGGCTGCCCGGAATGGACGTGCACATCACCAACGGGCGGATCACGGCACTCGTACCGCACGGTGAACTCCCTCGCAGCGGTGAGGTGTTGGACGGCAGCGGCGGGCATCTGACTCCCGGCCTCGTCAACACGCACACGCACCTCTTCCAGGCCGGTCTGCGCGGCATCGGTGAGGGGCTCGGGCTGCTCGCGTGGCTGAGCGCCGTCGGCGAGGAGGCGGCGCTGCTCACGCCCGAGCGCGCCTACGCGACCGCTGCCGCCGCCGCGGCCGAGGCGCTGCGCAGCGGAACCACCACGCTCGTCGAGCACATGTGGCCGCACCCGTCGCCCGAGGTGCACGACGCGGTGCTGCGGGCCCTCAAGGACAGCGGCGTACGGGCCGTGTTGTGCCGGGGCGTCGCCGACCGGGCGGACCAGAGCCGCAAGTGGGGCTTCGACCCGCGGCTGATGCAGCCACTGAAGGAGTCCCTCGCGCACACGGACGAGCTGATCGCGCAGGCGCGCGGCAGCCGGGTGGACGTCGGCGTGGCCGTGCCGAACCCGCGGTGCCTGACACCGGATGGGATGGCCGCCGTACGCGCGTACGCGGACGAGCGCGACCTGCCCGTCTCGCTGCACCTCCTGGAGACGCTGACGGACGACTCAATGTGCCGTGAACGTACGGGAGTTGGCGCCGTCGAGTATCTGGAGCGGGCCGGGTTCCTGTGGGAGCGACTGCTCGCCGTGCACTGCGTGGAGCTCGACGCCGAGGGGCGGGACACCCTCGCCCGGCACGGCGTAGGTGTCTCGTACAACCCTCTGAGCAATATGCGGCTCGGCAGCGGGATCGCGCCGGTGCCCGAGATGCTGGAGGCGGGACTGAGCGTCGGGCTCGGGGTCGACGGGGCCGCCAGCAACGACACGCAGGACATCCTGGAGGCACTGCGCATCGGCGCGTATCTGCAACGGGCCGCGCACCGCAAGGCGGATCTGTTCGGGTTCCCCGAGATGTTCGCGATGGCGGCGGGCGGCGCGAACCGGATCCTCGGGATCGAGGAGAACCCGGACGGCGGGCTGCGGGCCGGGATGCGGGCGGACCTCGTCCTGCACCGCTTCGACCGGGACTACGCCTGCCTTCCGGTACGCGACCCGGGGGCGACGCTGCTGACGTGTGCGGGCAGCAGGACGGTTGCGGCCGTACTCGTGGATGGTGAGGTCCTGGTACGCGACGGTGAGCATGTCCGCCTGCCGTCGCGGGAGTTGGCGGCGGGGCTTGCCCACTCAAGCCCCTGCGGCGATTGAGCAGCGGGGTCCGGGGCAGCGCCCCGCGACCGTGCCCCGGGTCACCGTCACCTTTACGGCCGCGTAACAGCACGATCCCCACCGGTAACACACACCGTGCAGGCTGATCCCATCGCGTGCGGGCCCCGCGCAGGGGCCCGCACCAGCACACGGCGCCCGGCCCCACGAAGGGGGTCCGCCGCGACCGTGCACGCGGGCCTCTGAGTGCCCGTGCTGGGGGTCGCAGGGGCGGTGACTGCATCCCGTACGCAACTCCACGTCCGAGGAGCGACAGCCGCGATGACGAACACCACGTACACACTCGACGAGTTGGCCAAGGAGACCCGGATGGGCGGGGCCGGAACGCAGACGTCCGCCCGGGAGATCCGCCGTGTCGACCTCACCGACTTCGAGCACCGCAAGGCGGAGATCACCGAGGAGCTGTGGGCCGCCGCCACCGACATCGGCTTCTTCCAGCTGGTGAACCACGGCATCGAACCCGCCGCCGTGGACGGCGCGTTCGCCGACGCCGAGGCCTTCTTCGCGCTGCCCGAGGAGACCAAGGCGCGGCACGGCCTGAAGAAGGGGCTCAACTCCGGCTGGGAGTCGATGACCCAGGTGCGTCCGTCGATCGGGACGCCCGACCAGAAGGAGTCGTACCAGCTGACCCGCCCGCACATGGAAGGGCTGTGGCCGGACGACGCGTTGCCCGGATTCCGGGAGCGGACACTCGAATTCGAGGCGCGCTGCCGGGAGTTGGCGATGCGGGTGCTGTCCTGCTTCGCGGACCGCCTTGGGCTGCCCGACGGATTCTTCGCACGCGCCCATGACCCGGCGAGCCCGCAGTACCAGTCGACGCTGCGAATGCTGCACTACTTCGCCGTGCCCGACGACGCCGTCATCCCCGCGAACACGTGGCGGGCCGGGGCGCACACCGACTTCGACTGCCTGACGCTGCTGTTCCAGCGGGACGGGCAGGGCGGACTTCAGGTGTGCCCGGGGAAGGAGGCCGACGCACAGGAGTGGACGCCGGTCGAGCCGGCGGACTCCGTGATCACCTGCAACATCGGGGACATGCTGATGCGGTGGAGCGACGACCGGCTCCCGTCGAACTTCCACCGGGTGATGTCACCGGGCCCGGGAGACGACCGGTCGGCCCGCCACAGCATCGCGTTCTTCGCGCAGGCCGACCGTGACGTGGTGATCGAGGGCCCGGAGGGCCGCTACCCGCCGATCACCGCTGCCGACTACATCCAGCAGCGGATCGCTGCCAACTTCTCGCGATAGAAAGGTGGTTGACGTGACGATGCCCGCGAGGGGCGGACAGCGGGCCGGCTTCGGGCGGCTCGCGGTGCTGGGGGTCCAGCACGTGCTCGTGATGTACACGGGGTGTGTGACCGTGCCGTTGGTGTTCGGCGCCGCGGCCGGGCTCGACGCCGCGACGATCGCCGTCCTGATCAACGCCGATCTGCTCGTCGCGGGCGTCGTCACGATGATCCAGGGCGCCGGTGTCGGCCGGTTCCTCGGCGTGCGGATGCCGGTGATGGCGGGGGCGGCGTTCACCGCGGTGACGCCGATGATCCTGATCGCCGGGGAGTACGGCCTCCAGGCGGTGTACGGGTCGATGCTCGCGGCCGGCGTGTTCGGGCTGCTGATCGCCTACCCGTTCGCGAAGGCGGTCCGCTTCTTCCCGCCGCTGGTGAGCGGCGTGGTGATCACGGTGGTGGGCCTCGCGCTGATCGGTGTGGGCGTGAACCTGGTCGTCGGGAACGACCCGAAGGCCGCCGACCACGCGGCGCCCTCGCGGCTCGCGCTCGCCGCGTTCGTCGTCGTCGTGATCCTGCTGGTGGCGCGGTTCGGGCGCGGATTCCTCGCGCAAACCGGCGTGCTGGTGGGCCTGTTGGCGGGGACGGCGGTCGCCGTGCCGTTCGGCCTGGTCGACTTCTCGGCGGCGCGGACCGCGGACTGGATCGGGGTCAGCACTCCGTTCCACTTCGGGGCGCCGGAGTTCCCCGCGGTCGCCGTGCTGTCGATGTGCGTGGTAATGCTGGTCCTGTTCGCCGAGTCGACGGCCGATCTGATCGCGGTCGCGGAGCTGACCGGCAAGCGGCTGACGACCGCCGACATGGCGCGCGGGCTGGCCGCGGACGGGCTCTCCGGGGTGCTGGGAGGCGTCATGAACGCGTTCCTGGACACGGTGTTCGCGCAGAACGTGGGCCTGGTGACGATGACGAAGGTGCGCAGCCGGCACGTCGCGACGATCGCCGGCGGCATCCTCGTGATCCTCGGCCTGGTTCCCAAACTCGGCGCGCTGGTCGCCGGGTTGCCGCAGCCGGTGGTCGGCGCGGCGGGGCTCGTGATGTTCGCGACGGTCGCCGTTGTCGGCATCAACACGCTCCGCAAGGTCGACTTCGACGGCACGCACAACCTGCTGATCGTCGCGGTGTCGATCGGCGTCGGCATGGCACCCGAGGTGGCACCCGACCTGTACTCGCGCTTCCCCGACGGCGTCGGCATCGTCCTCGGCTCGCCCGTGACGAGCGCGACCCTGCTGGCGTTCGGCCTCAACCTGGCGTTCAACGGCGGGAGTTCACGGCGCGACGACGATCCCGGACAGGCGCCGGTGGTGCCGGAGGTGCGGCGCGAGGCGCCGGCCGGGAGTCCGTAGCGGCCGCTTCAGGCGCGGTCAGGCGCGCTCCACCGCCACCCGGATCGTGCGCAGTTCCGGGTCCGCCGGGTCGGGTACGTTCATGCCCGCCGTGAGGCCCGTGCGCAGGTAGCCGATCACCTCATCGTTGAGCCGCTCCCCCGGCAGTACCGTCGGGATGCCGGGCGGGTACGGGGTGGCCATTTCGGCGGCGATGCGCCCGTCGGCGCGTTCCAGCGGCACGTCCTCGACCGGCCCGAAGTACGCGTCGCGCGGCAACATGGCCTGTTCCAGGCGGAGTTCGGACGGCTTGGGTACGGCGACCGCGGGCGCGCCGCGCAGTTCGGCGCGGTGCTCGGCGACGTCCCGCAGGCCGTCGAGGAGGGCGGCGAGTGTCGCCGGGGAGTCCGCGAAGGTGAGCTGGGCGCCGATCCTGCGGTGGTCGGCGATGTGCACGTCGAGGGCGCGGTGGGAGCGCAGCCAGTCGGCGACGCGGTAGCCGCTCGTGTCCAGGTCGGCCACGTCGACGAGGATCGGCAGCGGGTCGAGGTCGTACGCGAGGCCGGGGCCCGTGAGGGCGTCGCGGCCGTACACGTGCATGCCGTCGATCGCGTCAACGGCTTGCCGCGCCTCCGCGGCGAGGTCGAGGGCGTTGCCCAGGAGTTCGCGGCCGTGCAGCCGCATCTGGCGCCGCCAGCCGTCGAGGCCCGCGTAGATGAGGACGGAGGGGCTGGTGGTGCCGAGCAGGTCGGCGCGGGAGGTGAGGGTGGCCGGGTCGATGAGGTCGCCACGGAGATGGAACACCGAGCCCTGTTCCAGGCCGCTGCCCATCTTGTGAATGCTGGTGACACACACGTCGGCGCCCGCGTCCATGGCCCACTTGGGCAGGTCGGGGTGGAACGGCAGGTGCGCGCCCCACGCCTCGTCGACGATCAGCGGCCTGCCGCGCGCGTGGCAGATCTCGGCGAGCCGCTCCAGGTCGGCGCAGGTCCCGTACGAGGTCGGGCTGGTGATCAGCGCTCCGCGCGCGTCCGGGTGGCGCTCGAAGGCCTCCTCGTACGACTGCGGGGAGGGCGGATGCGCGAGGCCCCGCTCGGCGTCCCACTGCGGTTCGACCCACACGGGGTCGATGCCGCACAGGATCAGCCCGCTCACCACGGACTTGTGGGCGTCACGCCCGATGAGCAGCTGCTCGTGGGGCCCGGCGACGGCCAGCATCGCGGCCTTGACCGAGAGGGAGCTGCCGCACGTGGTGAAGAAGGTGTGGTCGGCGTGGACCGCGTCGGCCATCAGCTGCTCGGCGCGCCGCAGCACCCGGCCGCGCATCCGACGGTCGTCGAGGCCGCCGCTGGCGAGGACGTCCGCGTGGAAGGCGTCGCCGAGGACTCTCCTGGCCTGCTCGTCGGCGCCGCGCGCCTGCTTGTGGCCGGGTGGCGTGAAGGCGAGCCTGCCATGCGCGTGATACGAGTCGAGGGCTTCCAGGACGGGGGCGGCGGTGTGATCCATGGGGCCCGGGTACCGGGTATCGGGCCTGTTCATGCCACCTGCCTCCAATCGGGCTACACGTCCGTCACGCCGGTTCGGCCAATCAAGCCCCGCCGGCGATTGAGGCGCGGGGTCCAGG